>NZ_CAWQTY010000172.1:0-42105 GCF_963897815.1 Xenorhabdus sp. Sc-CR9 | reverse complement strand
GCAATCATTGTTGCCAATTTATGTGGCAGCTTATTCGTAATGTGAAAATTTTTTTGAAAAGGGCTTCGTTAACGGATTGGAAAGAAATGAGAAATATAAGAGTCTCACCATTATGACAAACTATTTAGTCCATCACGATACTGTTCGTTAGCAACTTCTGACATTTCATAAAATTCGTGTATAGGTACTTGCAATAAAAAAACTCGTTCCCCAAGGTTATGACCGACGAAAACATTATGAGTTTTTTCAGCACCAGAACTTACAGCTAATAAGTCATCCAAGTATCCTATTAGTGGCTGAGGTAAGATTTCATTATTCATATTAATTTCCTTTGTGATTGAACGAGTGCAATCATAACATTGAAGTGGACATAGTGAAGTACCCAGGATTGGTTAAAATTAATCCCAGGATAAATATTTTTTATTTCCAGGGGGAATTTAATGGATTACGTATGCTACTTGAAAGTAGGTAAATCATGGGGCATGTATGTAACAATAGTTTCTGTCAAAACTTAGCTGTACTTGATTGAAGCGGGTTGGTGAAACGCAATCATATACAATGTTGCCCAAACATTTTCGAGTCCGACACCTACACATTTTCTCTATATTGGTGCGGTTATGTTAGATATTGAGAGATGTATAAATTATCTTGAATCTACTGTTGCATTTTTTACAATTATTTATTGTATTGATGATATTTATGCAATACAAAGTCACTATCAATATAGTGTTGACCAGGAAGAAATCAGGCAAACAGAGACAAAATAATGTGGGGGTATTACAGGGGGTATGGTAGATAATTGAACTAAATAAAATCATTAAAAAACAAGAAATTAATTGTTAATGTTGAATCCTGTAGGGATTTAAAATCAATAGCTTACCCTTATTTAACGATTGCAATTTTTCCTGTTTGGGACATATTTGGGACGCAATCACCAAAAAGCGTGTCAATTTGGCGTGCATGTTCGGTTAAATGATTAGGCGCTAAATGGGCATACCGCCTTACCATTTCGATTGATTCCCATCCGCCCATTTCTTGTAAAATTGATATTGGAACGCCTGACTGAACCAACCAGCTCGCCCATGTGTGCCTCAGATCATGGAAGCGAAAGTTTTCTATTCCTGCCCGTTTTAGCGCCGCGTTCCATGCTGTGTTATCATCAACGCGCATTTTCCTGACTTTAGGCATTGCTTTTCCATCAGGATTGGTTGATGGTTTGTTATGGACAAAGACCCATTTATGATGATTGCCTATCTGATCACGCAGAGCTTTGCAAGCTGTCTCATTTAGGGCTACGCCTATAGCCCTTGATGATTTGCTTTGGTCTGGGTGTATCCATGCAACTTGACGCTGCATATCAACTTGAGACCATTCCAGATTAATAATGTTTGACCGTCTCAGTCCCGTAGCCAGTGCAAATTTAACGACTGACTTTAACGGCTCTGGGCATTCATCAACTAATCTCTGCGCTTCGTAAGGCTCCAACCATCTAACACGTTTTTCTCTAACGGTTGGAACCTTTATAACTGGCGCTTTCTCTAACCATTTCCAATCTCGTTCTGCTGCTCTTAGCAGTGACTTCATCAACGACAAGTGTTTCGCTTTGGTTGCTATCGAGACAGAAACTTCCTTATATGCTGGAATCTCTTTTCCTTTTTTCTGGGCTGCCTTAACTTTACTTTCCCAGCGTTCCTTGGCCTTACGGTTTTTCATCTTGCTGGCTGCCATATAAATTCTGGCTTCGGTTATATCCTTTAATCTCACCCCGCCAAAGTGTTCCAGCCAAAATCCCATCCGCCCTTTATCATCATCCAGTGATTTTTTATCAGCCTTTTCTTCGATCCATCGAAGGCAGGCTTCATCAAACGTGACATCAGGAAAATCACCTAACCTTTCTATGCGCCATAACTCAGCCTTTCTTCGGTCGTGCAACTCCTGAGCTTGCTTTTTGTCCGTTGTCCCAAGAGATTCCTTAATTCTTTTGCCGCTTGGCGTCGTGTAGTTCCCATACCACGTATTTCCTCTACGGAAGATTGACATTGGTTATCTCCTTTTTCTGTCGCATCTACCGCGCTCACAAGCACAGTTTGGATCGGATTGTTGATTGCTGCAATACATGCAGAGTGAGTAAATAAATATGGCGATTTTGGTTTGGTGGGGTTTTTCTTGGTGTAGGCTAATGCCACCAATAAAAACTACACAGTGATATCGGATAAAACCAGCGTTGCTACGGTAAGTAAGATTGGTAGTGTGGTGACAGCGAAAGGCATCGCAGAAGGCACGGCAAATATTACCGTGACGACGGCTGATAGCAGCAAAACAGCAAAATGTGCAGTGACGGTCACGGCTTAATATTACAAAGGGCACTGGAGAGCGCCCTTGATAATGTTCAGGAGGCATAATGACACCCATTATTGAAATCGGAGAAATGGTTATCTCCACGGATAAACGCGATTTTTCCCTTTCCCCGTCGTTTTCTTCAATGACACGCATTGGTACGCCGCAACAAATTGTTGACGCATACACGCTGCTCAATGGTGCAGAGACACAATCGTTAATTAATCGCGCAGTACTGGCTTATGGAACTGTCCCCGACTGGTTGATTAGGCTGATGCGTAAGCCAGCATTTGGTCGTGTCATTCTGTCAACTTCGATGCGGGTGATACAGGCATGCTGTGAAGACGATGTAGATGAACTGATTGGCGAATGGCGTCCGGGGCGAAGAGGGATTGTCTATCGTCCGGGGAAAGCCCCCATTAATGACATCATCGTGATTGCTCAGGAACTGGTGACGCATGGAGTTATTGGCAAGGTGCAGATTAGGAAGCTCCAGAGCCATGAAGGAACAGACGCTTATTCCAACCAGTTTAAAGCCATTGAGTACATCAATGCCGCCCGTGCTCACTTTAATATGACGCGCGAGGAAGCCGAACGGTTAACCATGACCGAGTTTCAAATGATGCTGAAAGCTAAGTTCCCCGATGAGAAAGGTTTCACCCGTGAAGAGTATGATGCGGTGATTGATGAGGATGATAAGCGTACTGATGAGCTGGTAAGCGGTAAGCGCAGACTGGTGAGCATGAAGAAGTGAAGCATCTTGATACATTTTAATCATCAACGAAACAATAAAGAAGCCAGGTTCTTATTGAATTTAAGCTAGCTTAACTCTATTATTACCTCAAGGTACATTTATCAATGAGCTGAATATTGAAACTTTTGGTAAGGGGGGTGTATGCCGTTACATCTTGAAAATATAGATAAAATTGCTGCTGATTTCAGTCACCTGAATGAGTCTAAGCGCAATGGTGCTCTATATGATGCTCTTAACCCATTAGCTCATGAAATTACAAAAGATGTTGACGAATTAATCCTACCTCCGGGATATCGATTTGTTCGGATCGATAATAGACTGGACTTAAATAAAGCTCATTTTGAATTAGCTTTACTATGTGATATTACTCATGAGGTTATTTACTACAATAAAGTAATAATCACCAATGATGTAGAACTAAATTGCAGACCTGTATCTCAAGTGTTGCTTTGGCGCACAAAGAAACCTCAACACAATGCAGCGCTGAACGGCTTGGCTTCAAAAATATTTTTTCATTATCTTATTAAGAGTTATGACGTAATAATCTCTGATGTAAATCAGACGACGGAAGGGATGTCCTTCTGGCAAGGCAGAATGTATGAGGCGTTGCTATATGGATTATATGTCTACGGCTATGATGTAATGAGTGGTGAAGTTAGACAAATATCTAATCAGGATGAAGTTGGTGATTATCAGTCTTGGTTATGGGGCAATAAAGATCATCATCCACACCGATTAGCCATAATCTCAAAAATAATACTACCGAACAAAAAAGCCCCGTGATGGGGCTTTAGCAATCATGATAGCGCCTACATAGATAACGCTTTTAGAACATGAACAGGGTCTTTCTCTATTGCCTTTAACAATGCTTTTGCTGGGCCTGTTGGCTCTCTTCTTCCCTGTTCCCAATTACGCAGGGTTCCAACATTAACAGAGATTAATTTAGCAAAGCCTGCCTGACTTAAGCCGGTTGCCTGACGAATATTTTTTACTTTCACTGCTTCAACGAGCGTTTCACGAGAAGCATCTCTTTCGCCATTCATTATCTCGTTCATCTGCGTCATGCTTTCAGTGAGTCTGGAAAATAATTTACTGTCCATTGTTACCACCCCTCATTTAATGCTCTCAAGACTTTCTTTTCTGACTCGCTAAGGTCATCTTTGATACCTTTTTTATAAATCAGCAGTAGTCTTATATGTGAAGCATCGACCTTGTGATAATAAATGACGCGCACACCGCCACGCTTGCCTTTGCCTCTGGATGCCCATCTAACTTTACGTAAGCCTCCAGTGTGCTGGATAACATCACCCGCAGCGGGATTGTCTGCAAGATATTGCTGAAACTCGCGATATTCATCATCACTGAGCAGTGCTTTGCAGTCTTCGGTGAATATAGCGGTTTCAATGAATATCATGTTTCAGTACGCCATTGGTGTATGTATAGAATGATAATAGCACTCTTATTGTATAAGTCAATGGCGTATAGGCAGGGAGGGAAAATAAGCCCCGTGATGGTGCCTTATGCTAGCTTAATTATTTCGTTGGCCCTCGATTTGAGAGTCAACGAATACCTCGTGTCCTCACAAGAACTAAGATAGATGTCATTTTGCTCAACTTTTCGTCATAAGTAGATTACAATTAAGAGAATTTAACTGTGAGGGGCTGTGATGAAAAAAATTATTGTTGCTGTATCCTTAATACTGTTTAGCTTTTGTGCTTACTCGGCGACAACGTACACAAAAGAACAGTTAAACTCGATGGTTAACTCTGGCAGATATCCAGACCAATTAAGCACTGCTACAACAAATTCCAGTTCTATGAATTTTTCAGACTGCAAGAAATCGGCTCGTGATATCACCAATCAAATTGCTAGTGAATATCCTGTGGAGGAAATAGTTGACTCAAATATCTTGTTCATGGTGAAGCTCTGGGCAAATGACGGGGTGATTATGGTTACCTGCTCTGAACCAGATCGGAAAATGATTGTTACGCAATCTGAATACAAGTAGAACAACTACGTTTGTAGATAAAAGATTAAGGTAAAGAAGCGTTATCAAAAATTATTTTGAGGGGTTAGATGGCGTCGTCATGAAATACTCAACCAAAGAGCAAGGCAGCGGATTTGGACTGCGGCAAGAAACGATGCACTGTTTTTGGCGTAACGGGTCGCTATACCACGCCAGCGCTTCAAATGGAGAAAAGCGTTTTCAACCAAATGCCTGAGTCGATAGAGCTCGCGATCATATTTTCGTTTAACTTTGCGATTCTTGCGGCTCGGAATTTGTACCTCCATGCCTTGGTTTTTCGCTTGTTCAGCGATGGCATCACTGTCATAGCCTCGATCCGCTAATAAATGTTCGGCATCGAATCCTTGAATTAAGTCATCAGCTTGTGAACAATCTGCTGTGGTACCACTTGTAATAATCGCTCTGACCGGCATACCATGCGCATCCACGGCCAAATGTATCTTTGTATTGAGCCCCCTTTTGTGCGTCCCATATCTTGATTACCTCCTTTGGCCCCTGCTGCATGGGGATGGACTTTAATGTGGCTTGCATCAATCATTAACCACTCAAAATCCGGCTCAGTAATGAGTTGCTCGAGTCACCCTTCCCATATGCCCTTGTCCCGCCACCGGCAAAAACGGCGATGCGTATTTTTCCAATCACCGTAATCGGTCGGTAAATCTCGCCAAGGTGCCCCCGTACGTAAAATCCAAAATACGGCATTAATAAATAATCGATTATCGTAAGCAACCCGTCCCCAAGCGCCTTTTCGACCCGGTAAGTGGGGCTCAAGTAAATTCCAGACATGTTCGGAAATATCGTGGCGGCGGTATGCAGGCGTGCTCATGGTTAGTTCACTCTGTTTATGGAATGCAAATCTTATTATCGCACAAAATAATTTATGACGACATTATCTAGTATATCGAGGGAATTATTTTTCAGTGTAAATTCTCTATTTAACCCAAAGTTTATTCTGGCAGTACCAAACTGCGATAACCATTTTTGAGCCTCTGAAGATAAGGAACCATTAAATTTTCCCAAAGCATAAGATGTTGCTTGTTTTGCAAGTTCTGAAGGTGAAGAAGATAAAATATGACTTACAGTTTTGACACTGCTGCCAATGATATGTGACGTGACAAGTTCTGAAGTATCATCAGTTTTTTTTAAATGACTATACAATGTATCAGGTTTTATATTATCTTCTGCTAGCGCGTTAATTATTGTAGAAGGTATCAATAACACATAGAAAAAAATAAAAAAACAGATCATTTTCCTTATGTAGGATGGCATGAATAATCTCCTCAGGAATTTTTATATCAGATGATGACTTTTAACTCATTCTTTATCTCATTAAATAAGGTTTAAAGTAATGTCACACTATTTTTGAAAATTTATTTAACAGAACTTATTTGTTTCTTATTAAATAGTAGTGCTAAATTTAAATTTTCATCATTCAAAATAGTTATCACATCCTCAGCGAAGGATACTGTTTTTTCTTGACTTAACTGAGGAAAACCAACTGACGATTAGTTCTTGATAATAATAGTAATATAAACACAGGAACTTATATAATGGCATGGAATAATTTAAGGAAAGTGAAGTTAATTTAGCCTATTTTTAATTCATCATTGATATCTAAAAAGAATCAGTTTTAATAAAAATCATCAATGAAACAGTAAAATTCTTCTGACTTCATCATGTTTTAATTCACACATCAAACTGATTAAGTAAGTTAAAAAATTAATTATAATGGTTTTGTCACCTAATCTCTGCACTTTATTGATGTTGTAATGGTACAGATGCTTATTTCCGAGAACGAAACAGACTTCAAGGATTTTCAAAGAAGAGATAAAACATAAAACCCTGCTACACAGTTAACTATGCAGCAAGGGAAAAAGCGCAATCAACAACACCACAAATAAAAATAAAGAGTACAATCAGCCGAGGCGTGCTTCGGTTAAGTCATTGATCATAGCACTCTGCATATCGTGCCAGATAAGCCCGCTCTCTTTGCCATAATTACGCACACAATCCATGATGTTGTCATAAGATTTTTCCCGGCACAGTGAACTCAACTGCTGGTAAAAAGTCAATGCCAGATGACGTGCTTCAGGGCTTGAGAAGTAATAACGGCCAACGCGGGTGTATAATCCCTTCAACCCATTGATAATCAAACCATAAATCGGATTTCCTGAAGCAAAAGCCAAACCACGGAAAATATCATAATCTACAGAGCTGAAAGACTCCGCAGTATCCTCCACATTTTCCTTTTCCGCCAAAACTTCCAATGATTTTTCAGGATTATTCCTGAACGCAGTACGAATAAAGATAGCTGCAATATTGGTACGTACTGCCAATAGGTTATCAATTAACTGGGGAACGCGATCATGGTCAAGGCGCGCCAATGTCTCCAGAATATTAAGACCGGATGTTTCCCAGAAGTTATTTACCTTTGTTGGTTTTCCATGCTGAATAGTTAACCAGCCATCACGGGCAAGGCGCTGCAACACTTCACGCAAAGTCGTACGGGTGACACCGATCAATTCAGATAATTCACGTTCTGCTGGCAGGATGGAACCGGGTGGAAAGCGATTATTCCAAATACTTTCAATGATATACTCTTCCGCGAAACTCGCAGGACTTTGAGCCTTAATTACCATAATTTTAATTATTCCAAAGCAGTTTTCCTGGCTAATAATAGCTGCTGATCATACCAGAATGTGCTTGTTCGACATAGTTACCTGATGAATAAACTACGAAAGAGTGAAAGGGTTCATAAAAAATGTAATCATTCATGGATCAATCATGTGCTAATACCCTTAAATTGATATCGTGTTGAACTTACTATATCAATATAGTTAGTTATGGCTGTTTAGATTTGTTCCACATACCCACAAAGAGGAATATTAATAATAATGGAAATCAGTATTCGACGTGCAGTGGTGAAAAACTTTCTCGGCAATTCGCCGGATTGGTACAAACTGGCGATCATCGTCTTTCTTATCATTAATCCACTGGTCTACTTTTTTGTCAGCCCCTTTGTTGCTGGCTGGATGCTAGTTGTTGAATTTATCTTCACATTAGCAATGGCATTAAAGTGCTATCCTTTGCAACCCGGCGGATTACTTGCTATTGAAGCGGTTATCATCGGCATGACTTCGCCAAAACAAATAAGCCATGAAATCAGCAACAATCTGGAAGTTATTTTATTGCTGATATTCATGGTTGCAGGCATTTACTTCATGAAACAACTGCTACTGTTTGTTTTCACGAAGCTACTGTTGAACATTCGCTCCAAAAAAATGCTGGCACTGGCATTCTGTCTGGCAAGTGCTTTCTTATCCGCTTTCCTTGATGCTCTGACGGTCATTGCCGTCGTTATCAGTGTTTCAGTCGGGTTTTACGCTATCTATCACCAATTCCTTTCCCAAAATGGCAATTTTGAACTGGGTGATGATAAATTCATTGATAGCGAAGATAAAAAACAGACGCTGGAACAGTTCCGCGCATTCCTGCGTAGCCTGATGATGCATGCAGGTGTTGGTACCGCGCTGGGCGGTGTAATGACCATGATAGGTGAACCACAAAATCTAATAATCGCTAAACACGTTGGTTGGGATTTTTTCACTTTCTTTATCCGTATGTCACCCGTGACCATTCCAGTGTTTCTTTGTGGTCTGGTGGTTTGTTTGTTGGTCGAACACTTTAAATTGTTTGGATACGGTGCTGAATTGCCTGAGCGCGTTCATTCTGTTTTAGAAGACTACGACAAAAAAGCCAGTGAAAAACGTACCCGCCAAGAGAAAGCCCAGCTTGTTGTTCAGGCATTGATCGGTATTTGGTTGATCGTCGCACTGGCTTTCCATTTAGCTGAAGTCGGTTTGATTGGCCTGTCAGTGATTGTTTTGGCAACTGCATTTTGTGGTATTAATGAAGAACACGCACTGGGTAAAGCGTTCGAAGAAGCCCTGCCGTTTACCGCATTATTAACAGTATTTTTTTCCGTAGTTGCCGTCATTATTGATCAACAATTGTTTACACCATTGATTCAGTTTGTTCTGCAATCGTCGCCCTCTTCACAGCTTTCTTTATTCTATCTATTCAATGGGTTGCTTTCTGCGGTTTCTGATAACGTCTTTGTCGGTACGGTTTACATTAATGAAGCCCTGACTGCCCTGAAAAGTGGCCTGATTTCGCAGCAACAGTATGAATATTTAGCCGTTGCCATCAATACCGGTACCAACTTACCATCCGTGGCAACACCAAACGGACAAGCCGCGTTTCTGTTCCTGCTGACCTCTGCCCTCTCTCCGTTGATTCGTCTCTCTTATGGTCGGATGGTGATAATGGCATTACCTTATACCATTGTGATGACGTTAGTGGGTCTGCTGTGCGTCGAGTTCTGGCTTGTCCCTGCCACTGAATATCTCACCCAACTCGGTTTGATCACCCCGCTTTACTGATTGACCAAACTTAAAATTACGCCCTGCCGGATAGTATATAAAACAACACTATCCGGCTTTTTTATTCATTTATTCCCTGAAGAATAGCCCGGTTTATTTTAATTTTATTTTTTTATGCCCAGCGAAACGGCACAATAAGCCAATCACCTATCTTGAAAAATGGAAAGAAAAAATGTTTCAATTTTTAAAACAAAGCGCTCAAGGGCGAGGTATTTGGCTATTAATGGCGTTGACAGTTCTTATCCTAGAAGCAACGGCGCTTTATTTTCAACATGTGATGTTGTTGCAACCTTGCGTGATGTGTATTTATGAGCGGGTTGCGCTGTTCGGTATTTTAGGGGCGGCATTGCTGGGCACCATCGCACCTAAAACCCCTCTGCGCTGGCTGGCAATCCTGCTGTGGATTTACAGCGCATGGCAAGGATTGCAGCTTGCCTGGGATCACACCATGATGCAATTATATCCTTCTCCGTTTAATACCTGTGATTTTTTTGTCAGTTTCCCGTCTTGGTTGCCATTAAACAGCTGGCTGCCTTCGGTGTTTAATGCATACGGGGATTGTTCAATAAAACAGTGGGAATTTTTAACACTGGATATGCCGCAATGGTTGGTTGGGGTTTTCATTGCCTATTTTCTGATTGGCATCTTAGTGCTGGTAAGCCAGATTATCCGGAAGAAGAAATAGATATTCAGAATAGTGCCGCCTGCATGGCAGGGGGCACTGGATAGGTAGCACGTTAAAAGTTTCTACTGACTTTCTGCCGCAATCGATTCTGTCCTGAGTATATGATTCATAGCATATTTCACTTGCCATGCTTTAGGATTGATCAAATAATGTTGCCGGAAGCGTTTAGAAAAGTGACTTGGGCTGGAATAGCCTACTGCAACAGCAACCTCAATGACACTCATCCCTTTTTTCAACAAATCTTCTGCCGTAGTCATACGAACATTTTCCAGATATTGATGAAAAGTACGAAAAACAACCGCACGGAATCCCTCTTTTAATTTCCGTTCATTCAACCCCACCGCTTTTGATAATGTTTTTATTGTCCAAGGGTAATGATAGTCGCTATTAATTATTTTTATCGCATTGTAAACAGCCCGACGCTGCAAGCCATTGATTGCATTATATTGGTAATCATAAATTTGGGCAGCCACACAGGCGAGTATTTCTAACGACTTTGCCTTTAAATAAATCTTTCTGACACTGCCATTTAATTGACATTCTTCTATTTGATTGACTATCTGCATAAATGGCGGATAGATAGGACGAGCCATCATCAGGACATCATTATAGCTCGCATTTTTTTCAAAACCTGCTGTTAACTTGTTAAACGATGGCAGCTCCTGAGACTTAATTTCGTTCAGAGAAAAACGGATATCAAGAATATGCCATGCTCCACTGCCGAATAAATTCATGCCACGCGTTATTTTAGGAGAATAAAAAAATATCATTGTTCCCGGATTAATATCTAAAACATCGCCATTCTCAATCGCCATTTTCCCCTTTCCGCTCAGAATAAAAGCAATCGATACAGTTGGCGGCCCTTCACAATATTCAGTAAATTCTTTGCTGAGTTCGAAACGCACCCGGTTTATATGAATTCCGTCTGATAACTCCTCAATTAGAAAAGGAAAATTCTTTTTATTTTCAGTTGCATGTGAATTCATGCAACTATCATTGCCAGTAGTGAAAATTCCCAATTTCTCACTATAAATCGTTTTCATCAGATCCCCTGTAAAATTAACTTCAGATACGACTTACAAACCATTTCCACGACAAAAACAGCATATTATGAATATTATTCTTTTATTTTATATATATATGAATAATGTGAATATCACGCAATTTATCATTAGTGATAATCATTATCAATAGTGCGCATCTCGCTACTTTTGTTCCTATCCCGTTAGTTATTCTTTTTGGGCCTCGCTAGTCTTCTTTTCGGTTTTTGTTTTACTCCCTGTAAAACAATCTTTGAAAGAGCACCAAAGAGTATTTATATGAAAAAAAGATATGCTAAAGCATCTGTCTTATGTTGCCTGATTTCACCTATAGCTTGGGCGGAACATGTTCCTGAAACCACAGATGACATTTTGATTGTGACGGCGAATAAACGGGAAGAAGCCTTAAATAAAATTAACGGCAGCATTTTAGTTAAAACCGGCGAAGAGCTTGAGCAGGCGGGTATTACCCAAGTACAGGATCTTGAACGTGCCTTTCCGGGATTACAAATTCGCTCTCATGGCAACCGAACTTATTCGGCAACCACAATCAGAGGGATCAGCTCACCCGATTATTATTCCCCTTCTATCCGGATTTATGTTGATGGTGTTCCTCAGGACCATCAATTCCTGACACAAGAATTAATCAATGTAGAACGCGTAGAATTATTACGTGGCCCTCAAGGCACCTTATACGGCGGAAACGCTCAGGCAGGTGTTATCAACATTATCACCCGCTCTCCAAAAGAAGGCCCTTGGCTTAACCTTTCCGGTAATTATTCTAAGCTGAAGCAAGGCGGGTCTTTCAGCGGATCAACGTCTCTTATCGAAGGCATACTTTATGGCAGTACGAGTCTGCGCTGGGTAAAAGAACCCGGACAAATTGATGTCCCGAGCCGCGGTGACAAAAACATTGATTCCAGCAAAACCTGGCTGGGTAAAGGACAATTGACATTTGCGCCGGAAGATTCCCCTTTCAGCGCTGAACTCAGCTTTGCTCATGAAGACCTTAATTCACATGAAGAACTTTATTTGACCGACGAACAATTCCGCCGGAAAGAATACAATGGAGCTGTCCCTGATCTGATACGACGCGTTAACAGTTATGCACTCAAAGCTGAATATGATTTCAGCAACAGTGCATTAACCAGCGTAACGTCCTATCAGGATCGCAGTATTTTCCGTAACTTCATCGGAGGTAAATGGAAAGAGAATCACCACGCAACAACCCAAGAGCTGCGTTTAAATTCTGACTACTCAAATGGAATATCCAGTGTTCTCGGCGGCTGGTTCTCAGATGAAAGCAATAAACATCTGGTTGGTGCTTATCCTGGTTACTACAGTGATTCCCTGAATACAATTAAAACAAAATCACTGGCGCTATTTGGTGAGGTTAAATTACCGGTTGCTGCTCAATGGGATCTGACCCTTGGCGGGCGTTTGTCACATGAAAAATCACAGATAGCCTACGCAGGCCGTTCTGGCGATAAGGCGATCAGCGCCTTTGATAATCAAGCGTCCAACAATGAATTTACACCTAAAGCGGCTTTGGGCTGGCAATTAACACCTGAAACCCGCGTCTATGTCTCTGCCACCAAAGGTTATAAACCCGGTGGATTCAATAACATTGTTTCCTCTGCCGAGGATATAAAACCTTACGATACCGAAACTTCAGACAATTATGAGTTTGGTTGGCATACATCGTTCTTTAATGACGCAATGACATTAAGCAGTGCTGTTTATTACATTCATTCCAAAGATAAACAGATCTATGTTGGGCCTATTGGCATGCAATCCATTCGCAATGCCGGAAAAGCAGAAAGTAAAGGTATTGAACTGAGTAGCCAGATCAAACCAATGCAGGGACTCAGATTTTCTCTTGGTGGCAGCATTGGTAAATCAAATTTCACTCATGCAACTGATACAACAACTGGCGTCAGTTATAACGGCAAACGTCTGCCTTATGCACCCGATATCATGCTCAATGCAAGTGTTGATTATCTTATCAATCAGACATTCTTACCGGGAAATCTCTATGTAAATATGGGTGCCCGTCACTATTCGAAAAGCTACTTTAATGAAACGAATACCCTTGAACAAGGTGCATATACTCTCTATGACGCTTCATTGAGTTTAGAGATGGCTCATGGTGTCAACATTAAACTTTATGGCGAAAACCTGAGCAATAAAAAGTACCGTGTTTCTAGTTTCGAGACAGTCCAGACGCTCAATATGTTGAGTAAGGGCTTGAATGTTGGGCTGGATGTGAGCATTGCACTGTGACGCATAATATTTCAAACTCTCGTCATATCTCGTTACTGCTTCTGACTTTGGCTGGTGTTTACACCATCCAAAGTACCATTGGCATGTTAACGCTACAGAGCATGCCCGCATTTCTGCGCAGCCACGGCGTTGCTCCGGATAAGATCGGGTTACTTTATCTGTTGATGTTGCCCTGGGCATGCAAATTCCTTTGGGCACCGATTGTAGAACGTTATCGTAAATCAGGATCGGGGGATGCCTCCTCCCGTCGCCTCATGTTATGCGGTAATTTTTTAATTTTTCTTCTTTTTTGCTTAATGTCATTGGCTACACCTGCCGAACATATGCCGCTGATCCTCGCGGCCCTGTTTCTGATTACACTTTGCCTGACCATAGTCGATACCACCACAGATGGTCATGCCATTGACCGATTGCCACCGCAGCAGCGTCCCTGGGGTAATGTCATGCAGGTTGGGGGCGGCTATCTGGGCACTATTGTCGGCAGCGGTCTGTTCTTATATCTTACCTCACTGTATGGCTGGCACATTGGTACGGTCGCATTAGCCATCATGGTTCTCCTGCTGTCTCTGCCTATCTTGTTCATCCGTAAAACGCAGGGAAAGAAAGAAGCGGACGTTTCAAAGGCTGTCTCTCCTCCATCTCTCAAGAATGCATTACGCCGTACACCGGTTAAACAGGCATTGGTTTTAATACTGTTGTGTATGACCAGTACACGCCTGTCACTCGGTATGTTCTCCCCGTTTTTGGTCGATCATGGCGTAGATTTAACTCAGCTTGGCATTATTGCCGCCAGCGGTGGTGCATTAGCCGGATTATCCGGGGTCCTGTTAGGCGGTATCCTTGTACGTAAATTAGGTGCCATTCAGACATTATTGGGTCTTATGCTGGTTGAGTGCACGGTGCTGTTGGGGATTTTCTGGCTTGCCCAACAACCAGAATCTTCCGTATCCCTGCTTTCAGCAGCATACGTCTCCATCATGTTAATCACTGCGGCTAAATTTGTTGCCTTATACACCCAAATGATGTCCTTGGCGGCAGGTGCCCAATCCGGTGTAGATTTTGCGTTGATGCAATCCGCCGATATGTGTGTTGCCATCATCTGTTCAATGCTCGGCGGGCTGATTGTTACCAAATTTGGCTATGCTTCCCTTTTCGCCCTCGCCTCTCTCTTCACACTCATTGGCCTGTTCTGGACATTACGCAAACACCACGCTTTCCAAAAGGAAAACACCTATGCCCAGTAACGACTCTTCTGCCCAGAATTCGCCGGAGCAACGTGCCGCTGATGCCGGTGTCCTTAAGGCATTGTGGAATATGATGCGCCCATACCGCGCCCTGAGTTACTTTGCGATTGCGCTTGCCATTGTTTCTGCGGGCCTGCAAATTCTGCCGGCTGCGGTTGCCGGTCTGATTACTCAGTCCATCCATGACGGACAATATGCCACACTACTGAGTTACGGCGTCATGTTATTAGGCTCCACTTTCGCCGCTATGCTGACTTTCAGTGGTTCAACGTTTGTTTCTCATCTGATCGCTGCCGACGTCCAGGCTGATGTTCGTCGCAATATTAGTAATAAATTGAAGTCCGTTCCCCTGGGCTTCTTCGTGCAGACCGACAGTACCGAAATCAAAAAGATGATGTTAGATGATGTCGAGCAGCTTGAAGATGGTATTGCTCACATCATCCCAGAAATGTCAGCAACTCTGTTCGGCCCACTTATCGCATTGAGTGTCATGCTGGCTATTGACTGGCGGCTGGCACTGGCTGCATTCGCCCCAACTCTGGGCGCTTGTCTGTTATTCATCTATATTCAGATGAAAGTTCAGGCCACAACTCAGCGTTTTTATGCAGCTCAAAACCGTATTGCTTCGACGATGGGGGAAGTTATTAATGCAATCCCCGTGGTAAAAACCTATTCAGGCGGCAATATTGCACTACAACGTGCCGAAGAAGCATTTACTGCCCTGATGCGTATTATTGATATTTGGGTTGAAAAAGTGCAGGTCAAATCCAGTCGATTTTTCGTGCTGGCCAGTGCCAATCTGCTGTTTGTACTTCCGTTAGCGGTCTGGTTATTTAACCGACAGGAAATCGCTGTATTTGAATTCACCTTCTTTATTCTGGCTGCCATGGCATTCGGCAATATTGCCTCCTCCATGTTTGCTGTAATGACCCGTTTGCAACAACAAGAGGCATTAATCACACGTTACCATTGGTTAATGAATCAACCTGAACTGGCACCCTGCACTCAGAGCCAAATCCCTGCCGATCACAGTGTGATTTTGCATAATGTCAGCTTCTCTTACCAAGATGAACAGGATAATGCATTAAATAATATTTCGTTCTCCGTACCCGCCGGAAGCTCACTGGCTCTGGTAGGAGCCAGTGGTTCGGGTAAATCTACTGTCGCCAGCCTGATCGCGCGTTTGTGGGATCCGCAGCAGGGCAAAATTACTGTCGGTGGTGTTGATATCCGCAATATGGATGAACCCACCCTGCGTAACAATATCTCTTTTGTTTTCCAACGGGTCTTTCTGTTCAACGATACGGTAGCCAATAACATACGGTTAGCCCGTCCTGATGCGTCACAGGCTGAAGTTGAAGCCGCCGCCGCCGCCGCACAGGCACATCAATTTATCCAACAGTTGCCGCAGGGCTACAACACGCGACTCAACAACGGTATCAGCTTGTCGGTAGGCGAAAAACAGCGTATCGCCGTTGCCGCTGCTATTCTGAAAAACGCGCCAATTCTTGTTTTGGATGAAGCAACAGCCTATGCCGATCCGGAATGTGAGAAAGAGATGCAACAAGCCCTCAATGCACTATGCCATACCCAAACGGGCCACAATAAAACAGTGATTGTCATTGCCCATCGCCTGCCAACCATCCGCCATCTTGATCAAATAGTGGTTCTGGATAGAGGGGAAATCATTGAACAAGGAACCCACGATGAGCTGAGTGCACAACAAGGTGCATATGCCAAACAATGGGCGGCCTGGCGGGGAGAAAATACCGGAACAGGAGTAAATTAACATGGGGTTATTTAATCGTCTCCAGCAACATCTGTCCCCGAAGCTGCAACGGGTCTGGTTCATGGGCGTATTATATAAACAGCTTGATACCATTGCGATTATTGCTCAACTTGCCATCGCAGCCTGGGCTATCACTCATCTGGAAGATATTCATATGAAAGAAAGTGGCAACGGTATGCTACCGCTTGTCACTCTGGCGCTATTGGTTGTTCTGTTGGTATTGCGGTTCGCTTTCATGTCCCGTGCACTGCGTAAACTCACCGTTGCCGCTTATGGGTTGGGCATAGAGATCCGCCGCTCCTTGCTAAAACGGCTTGTGGGTATGTCGGTCGCCACAATCCGGGGATTAAGTGCCGGAAAAATCGCACTGACATTGTCCGAGGATGTGCAGTGGCAGGAAAATCAGTCAGCCTATACCACACCCCAAATCCTTTGTCAGGTTATGATGCTCACACTTATTTATCTGGCCTTATTCTGGTTTGATTGGGTGGTTGCTGGCAGTGCGCTGTTGGTCTTGATGGTTGGATTACTCATTCTGGGCGCTATCCGTCAAAGACTCAATAAAATATTGCGCCGACGGGCGGCTATGATGGCTGGCGTATCTGAAGCAATTGTAGAATATGCACAGGGCATGGCCTTTATCCGCGCAGCATCAGCGACCACAACGGTAGAACAACGTTTTGATCAAGAAATCGAACAATTGCGTGTCGCCTTCCGCCGGGGAGTATTCAGAAGCATACCGCTATTGAGTCTGTTCTACATCGTTATTGATACCAGCGTTGTTGTGGGCATACTGGCTGGCGCCCTGCGCTTTCATTCCCCAGAAGCACTCACGCTTTCTGAAATGCTTATCACCATCCTGCTCCTGTTTGCCACTATTACCCCTTTGCGCGGGATCATTCCTTTGATCAATGTGACTGCATTGACACAATTGGGTGAAACGCATATTGCAGAGATAGAAGCGGTTGAAACGCAAGTATCCGGATCATTAGCCACCCCTGCGAAATACGATGTTGAAGTTAACAACATCACATTCAGCTATCCGGGTACTAACCAACCCGCTATCCAGAACGTTTCATTCCATGCGCCACAAGGCAGCATGACCGCCATTGTCGGACCTAGCGGCAGTGGTAAATCTACGCTGGCTTATTTATTACTCTCTTTCTACCAACTGGACAAAGGTGAAATTCGTCTGGGTGGAAACCCTGTCCATCATTACCAGACTCAGGCACTGTACGACACTGTCACCATGGTGTTTCAGGAAACTGCCCTATTTCAGGATACTGTCGCCAATAATCTTCGTTTGGGAGATGCCAACGCAACTCAGCCGGAACTGGAACAGGCTGCCCGCCTGGCCAATATTCATGACACAATTATGGCCCTGCCACAAGGATACGACACCCCGTTAGGTGTGGATGGCGGTACATTATCCGGCGGTGAACGCCAGCGTCTTGCCATTGCCCGTGCGATTTTAAAACAATCTCCCGTGTTATTTCTGGATGAAGCAACAGCTTCACTGGACCCCGAAAATGAACGGCTGATACAGGAAGCCTTTGATTCTCTTACCCAGAACAAAACTGTCTTTGTTATCGCTCATCGGCTGAGCACGATAACCCGCGCCGATCAAATATTGGTCATGGATCATGGAACCCTTTGTGATAGCGGGACTCATGACGAATTACTGATGCGTTGTTCCCTTTATCAATCCCTTTGGAAAAACCATCTTGGTTCAGAAGAGCATTGGCATTTGCACCCAAGGCCGCCATCTGAATAACCAAAACAATCATCTGAATAACTAACACATTCATCTGAATACAAAATATTCACCTGAATAAAGTACAACTCCGTTTTTTGATTTATTAAGTAGATTGATTGTCACCTTTAAGGATTTCTTCATGCACATGGACTTTCTTTCCCCTGATTCGCTGCGCCAGCTCATCTCTGATCTGTTTAATCAAAAAAACATTTTGGTGGGTGATAACGACGATTTGATTCGCAATGGACTGGATTCAATGCAAATAATGGCATTGCTAAACCAGTTGAGACGCCAGGGACACCGCGTCACGCTGCGCGAGCTTTACCAAAATCCAACACTGCATGCATGGAGCCAGCTTCTGCAACGCCATGCACCTGTCTCTCAAGCCGTATCTCAGGATACAACACCACTGCTGCGTATTGCCGATGCCCGTCCATTTCCATTGACGGCTGTACAACATGCTTATTTTGTGGGACGCACTCCGGAGCAAACGTTGGGGGGAGTGGGTTGCCATTTGTATCAGGAATTTGATGGTGCCCGATTAGAGCCTGAACAATTAGAGGTGGCTATTCATGCCCTGATTGAACGACATCCGATGTTGCGCGTGCGTTTTTTACCGGATGGAAGCCAGCAAGGAATGATCAATGCTTACTGGAAAAAATTAACAGTTCACGATTTGCGTCACCTGACAGCAAATGAACAGCAACAAGCGCTGGCTGACAGTCGGGAACAATTAAGCCATCGGGTATTGCGGGTTGAAGAAGGGGAAACTTTCGATATTCAACTCAGCCTGTTTGGTGATAAACAACATCGGTTGCATACGAATATCGACCTGCTAATCATGGATGCGGCCAGTTTCAGTCTGTTCTTTACAGAACTGGCCGCATTGATTGCCAAACGCAGCCTGCCCGCTATTTCTTCTGAGTACGATTTTTGCAGTTATCTCACGCAATATCAGACTCAGTTCAAGCAAGCCAGGCAAGAAGCAGAGATATTCTGGCGTAACCGGTTAGATACGTTACCACTTGCTCCTCAACTTCCTCTGGCCAGAGATCCCGCCCTGATAAAAAATGTCCGCATTCAGCGCAGACATTTCGGTTTAGCGCCTGAGCATTGGGAACGTTTTAAACACCTCGCACAGCAGAATGGGGTAACGCCAACCATGGCACTGGCAACCGCATTCGCCGCCTTATTGTGTCGCTGGAGCCATGCAACGCGCTTATTGTTTAACCTGACGCTATTTGACAGAGCTTCCCTGCATCCTGCGGTTGACAATATTTTGGCGGACTTTACCAATATTCTGTTGTTGGATATCCCCGGTGATGATTTACCGTTCTGCCAACTGGCCCATACTGCACAAGCAACATTTGCCGAAGCCTACGAACATCGTCACTGGTCTGGTGTGGAAGTGTTACGGGAGCTGAAGAAACGCGGTACTCACCCACACGGCGCACCCATCGTGTTTACCAGCAATTTAGGCCGGCCTTTATATGGCGAAAATACCCGCGATATTCTGGGAAAACCAGGCTGGGGAATATCACAGACACCTCAGGTCTGGCTGGATTTTGTCGCTTTTGAACATGAAAACACGCTGAACATTCAGTGGGACAGTAATGATGAACTCTTCCCTGACGGCCTGATGGATACCTTATTTACGGCTTATCAGGGGCTTATTGAGAACCTGACGGAAAACACGGAGCAATGGGGCGAGAAATTACCGGATTTGATGCCTCAATCGCAATATCATCTGCGACATCAAATCAATAATACGGCTGAACCACTACCAAGCACCTTGCTGCATGAAAGCGTGTTTGCACAAGCAGAACACACCCCCCATGCTGTTGCGTTGGTGACTCACCATAATGAAAAAATCAGTTATGGCGAACTCAGTCTGGCAGCCCGTCGATTAGCCGCTGTATTACAGAAAATGTCCGTCATGCCGGGTGATCGGGTAGCGATTAGCATGGAAAAAGGCAGCGGACAAATCGTGGCTGTTTTAGCCATTCTTTATGCCGGCGGGGTTTATGTTCCGGTTCCGGTGGATCAACCATTGAACCGACGCCGTGCTATCTGTGAAAGTGCCGGTATCAGCGTCGTTATCATTGATCCCGAACAGCAACAGCCTGACTGGTCGCAAAATGTATGCTGCATTTCCTGGCATCAGGATGAGCAATTATCACCTGTAACCAGCATGGCTCAGCGTGCGGTCACCGATCCGGCCTATATCATTTATACCTCCGGTTCAACGGGTATGCCCAAAGGTGTGGTGATCAGCCATCAAAGCGCACTGAATACCTGTCTGGACATCAATCACCGTCATCAGGTTCAAAGCAGTGATCGGTTGCTGGCACTTTCTGCACTGCATTTCGACCTCTCTGTTTATGATATTTTTGGCATTCTCAGTGCCGGAGGGACACTGGTATTAATTAACGAAGCCCAACGCCGTGATCCATCAACCTGGGAAATGCTGATCGGGCAGCATAACATTACGTTGTGGAACAGTGTGCCGGCGCTGTTCGATATGTTGCTGACCTATTGTGAAGGAATGGAAGCCGGTGCGCCGAAAGCGCTTCGTACTGTGATGCTGTCCGGTGATTGGATCAGTTTATCATTGCCTGAACGTTACCGTGCCTTTAATCCTGCGGGTGTATTGAGTGCCATGGGAGGCGCAACGGAAGCCGCTATCTGGTCGAATGAATATATCGTTAAAGACGTTGATGTCCGCTGGCGTTCTATCCCTTACGGTTATCCTTTGTCTAACCAGAATTACCGTGTCGTGGGTGACGATGGCCGGGATTGCCCTGACTGGGTTGTTGGTGAACTTTGGATTGGTGGTGCCGGTGTTGCATTAGGCTATTTTAATGATGAAGACCGCACTGCGGCCCAGTTCGTCGTCGATCAGGGAGAACGCTGGTATCGTACGGGCGATCTGGGTTGTTATCATCCCGAAGGCTGGCTTGAATTTATGGGGCGCCGCGATAGTCAGGTCAAAATTGGCGGCTACCGCATTGAACTGGGGGAGATTGATGCCGCCCTTAATCAAGTCACCGGTATCCGTAAAGGCGTTGCCTTAACGCTTGGCGAAAAAGAGAAGTCGCTGGTGGCATTCCTTGAACTGGAAGGTGATACTTTATGCCAGCGCATAAATCGTTCCCCACAGTTGCCGACCACCTACCGTGACCTGTTTTCCGCAATACAAACAACCGATGCGCTAAACCAATCCGGATCTATTGCTGAATCTCAGGTCGCCCTATTTTTGCTAGAACATCTGTCTCGTTACAGTATCACGTTTACTTCACCCCAATCACTCGCCGATTGCCTGAAACAGTACCAACCCCAACCGGAGTATCATGACTGGTTTGCCCGTATGCTGGCGTACCTTTGCCAATGCAATTTATTGTCTGAATCTGCACATCACGTATATCAGGCCGGCTTGTCATCCCCGGCGGGCAGTAATCAGGCTGGCGGCATACCTGAACGCTGGCATTCTACGCTGCGTAATATTCTTACCGGACAGCAGGCGGCAGTGACATTACTTGATGATCTGCAATTTGCTCCGGAACAACAGCTCTTTATGCTGCCAGAAACCCAGCAATGGCTGGCAGGATTAAAACAAACCATTATTGCTCTTTCCCAACGGTTACAACGCCCTGTCAGCGTGATGGAGTTTGACGCCCGCAGTGGTCTCTGTGCGCAGTGGCTGGCAGAACACATTACTGACCAACATCTGTCCTATATTGGCTTTGAACGTTCTCAGGCCCTGATTAACCAGATGCAAACCCGATTAAGTGGTCATCATCACACATCCGTAAAACGCTGGTCTGAGCAAATTCCTGAGTCGCTACAGTATCAGGCAGATATCATCTTGCTGAACAATGTATTACATCGGGAAGAAGATCCGGCAAGCTGCATCAAGGCGTTGATGCCTCTGGCACAACCCGGGGCGTTGATATTAGCAATAGAGCTGCATCACGCCTCACCTATCTCGCTGATTACCACAGAATTGCTCTCACCTCACGGTATTCAGCTACGTTCTGCATCACAGTGGTTATCGCTTCTTCCGTTACAGCTTCCAATACAGACAGAAGCCCCGATTAATCTTGGCGACTTGAATGTCTTGTTGATGCAATCAAGTGACAATGTCACGATCCCTGATCAGGGCAAAATTAAGTCCGTACTGGCACAATATTTGCCGGGATATATGATCCCACAGCGCTTACATGTTATTCCCCGCCTGCCCCTGACTCCCAACGGTAAAATCGACCGTAAGGCACTGACACAAAGCTTGCAGCCTACTCCAAAAACCGAGACTGAGCCGCACCAGAATGACCTGTTCCTGTTGAATACGCAGGAACAAACTGTTGCCGCCATCTGGCAAAGCCTCCTGAATACAGAACAATTAAGCCCAGACAGCGACTTTTTCCAACTTGGCGGCGATAGCCTTCTGGCTACGCGCCTGATTGGTGAACTGGCACAACAAGGCTTAAAAGCTGAACTGAGTCATCTTTTCCGTCACCCGCAATTGGCGGCGTTCACCGCGACACTCACCCCTTTGGCGGCACCTCTGTCTGACATTTCATCAGAATCCTGCTCAATATCAAAAGGGCAAGATGAGGATAGCTACCAGCCTTTCCCACTGACTGAAGTTCAGCAGGCTTATCTGGTTGGACGCCATTCCGGTTTTACCCTGAGTGGCGTGGGCGCGCATTTCTTTATTGAATACCGGATAGAACAATTAGATGTTCAGCGCCTGAATCGGGTATTAAACCGCCTTATCCAGCGCCATCCAGTGCTCAGAACGGTTGTTGTTAACGGGCAACAGCAGGTATTGAAAGATGTCCCGATTTTCGCTGTTAAACACCACCAGTTTGCTGATATTACTGAGGCAGATACGTTACGTGAACGTTTGTCACATCAGGTATTGGATTCCGGTCACTGGCCGGTGTTCGATTTCCAGCTGGCGCAAGACAACAACCCTGTCTCACGGCTATTTGTCAGTCTGGATAATCTGCTATTAGACGGATTGAGCATGCAGATATTGCTGGCGGAATTAGAACTGCTATATCTCGACGAACAACACGAACTGCCACCATTGAACGTCACATTCCGGGATTGTGTGTTACGCCAGCAAAAAATGCCTGTGCATCAGGGTTCGCTGCAATATTGGCAGGAACAGGTAAAAACGTTGCCCCCTGCTCCGCAACTCCCCTTACGTATTGCGCCGGAAAATATACAATCCCCGCGTTTTGTACGCTATAGCGATCGCTTATCCGCATATGAGTGGAAACAGTTAAAACAACATGCTGCCCCTCATCAGATAACCCCTTCCGCGCTGTTAATGGCAGCTTATGCAGCTGTTCTGTCGGCATTCAGTACCAAAGCGGAATTGACGCTTAATCTAACCCTTTTCGACCGTCCATGCTGGCATGAGGACATCAAGCATATTCTGGGGGATTTTACTTCATTGTCACTGCTCGCGTGGCATCCAGAGAAGAACTGGCTATCGAGCGCACGCCGGTTACAACAACAGTTATGGCAGGATCTGGATCACCGCCATATTTCAGCAATCAGAGTGATGCGTGAGCTGTCCCGGGATCGTGGGTCGGATGCAACCAGTATGCCGATCGTTTTCACCAGCGCCCTGGGAACGCATGAAGGGCAATTCCTTTCTCATTCATCATGGATGAAACCCGTTTGGGGTATCTCACAAACGCCACAAATCTGGCTGGATCATCAGGTTTATGAATCTGACGATGAACTTTGTCTGAACTGGGATGCGGTCGAAGCGTTATTTGAACCACATCAGTTACAAACCATGTTCAACCACTATATGGCGTTACTGCGCACCCTTGCCGCACAGCCGGAGAGCTGGCATTCAGCACTGGAGCAATTGATGCCGCGCCAGCAATGCCTGATAGTTACAGATAACACGCCTGTTGTTAATACGTCATTACCACGTACGGAAGGATTCGATTCGCAAATATGCAGCGAAATTCAGTGCCTGTTTTTGTCTGTCACCAACCAGCCTGTTCATGTCCAACAGAACTTTTTTGAAGCAGGAGCCAGTTCGCTACAGCTAATTCAATTGCACAGCAAATTACAACACGCCGGTTTCCATCATCTTGCTGTTACTGATCTATTCGCTTATCCAACACCAGAAGCGCTTAGCTTGCGTTGCCGGAAAGACACTCAAGACGCAAATCAGACGTCAGTGACTCTTCGTCAGCGCCAACAACAAAAGCGTCTGCAACAACGGGAAAAACGTCATAAAGGAGCTGCATAATGACTGATTTAACGCCTCACTACGATAATTGTGATCCTATCGCAGTGATTGGCATTGCCTGCCGTTTTCCACAGGCACCAGATAGCGGTATTTTCTGGCACAACCTGCAACATGGCGTTGAGTGTACAACCACACTCTCCCGCCAAACTTTATTGGATGCAGGAATTCCACCTGAAATCATTGATAGTGACAACTTTGTCAATCAGGCGGCGATATTAGAGGATGCAGAACAATTTGATGCCACACTGTTTGGCTATTCTCGTCAGGAAGCAGAAATGCTCGATCCTCAGCAGCGTCTGTTCCTGCAAACAGCATGGCATGCTCTTGAACATGCCGGCTATTCACCACGTCATGTGCGCCTGAAAACCGGTGTTTTCGCCAGCAGCCGGGTCAGCACCTGGCCTTCGTGGTCGCAGTTCACGATGACAGACGTTGGCAAAGTGAAAGGCCTACAGGCGTTAATGAGTAATGATAAAGATTATCTTGCGACGCGTACCGCCTACAAATTAAATCTGAAAGGCCCTGCACTGACAGTACAAACAGCTTGCTCCAGTTCACTGGTTGCCGTGCATATGGCTTGTGAAAATCTGCGTTCCGGTGAATGTGATATGGCACTGGCTGGCGGTGTGGCAGTATCTTTCCCGCAAGAAAGCGGTTACTTGTATCAACCGGGGATGATTTTTTCACCTGATGGACATTGCCGCCCGTTTGACAGTCAGGCAAACGGCACTTATGGCGGTAATGGTGTCGGTGTTGTCATACTGAAACGTCTGAGCGATGCATTGCGCGATGGCGATCCCATCATGGCTGTATTGCGGGGCAGTGCCATTAATAACGATGGCAATGAGAAAGTCGGGTTTACTGCCCCTTCGGTGAACGGGCAGCGCAGCGTGATTACCGAAGCATTGCAACTGGCAGATGTCAGCATTGATGATATTGGCATGATTGAAGCCCACGGAACCGGTACACCGCTTGGTGATCCGATAGAAGTTGATGCGCTGCGCAACATATTCTCCGATCGTCGCGTAGCGGTACCGCCTTGTTATCTTGGCTCAGTGAAAAGCAATATAGGCCATCTCGATACTGCCGCAGGGATTGCCAGCTTGATTAAAACGGTTCTGTCTGTCTGGCATGGGTATATTCCTCCGACCATCAATGTACAGCAACCCAATCCGGCATTGCGACTGGAAGAAAGCCCATTCAGACTGGCAACACAAGGCCAGCACTGGACACAGGCATTGCGCACCGCTGGCGTTTCTTCATTCGGCATTGGCGGCACCAACTGCCATATCGTGGTGCAATCATTACCGGAGGAATTACGCCACCACTCTGTCAATGATACGCAGACTCAGGCACAAACTGTGCCTTTATTGCTCTCTGCGGCTTCTGAATCTTCATTGCATCAATTGGCACAACGTTACGCGACGGCACTTGCTAATACGCCAGAAAACTATGCAGAACTGGCCCGAACAGCATTACAAGGGCGTGATCTTACATTGCCCTGGCGCTTAGCGCTGACATTAACGCCACAAAATACTGCCAAAAATGCTGCGAGATTAGCGGCCTTTGCAGATCATGGCCCTACAGCGGACATTTTTAGCGGGCAGGCCAGGAATGAAAACAAGCAATTATGGCAATTCAGCGGTCAGGGCTGCCAATGGTCTGGCATGGGAAAAGCCATGTATGCCAGTTCTCCCGTTTTCTCTGCTATATTAGATCGTTGTTGTGCCGCCTGTGCATCCGAATTGGTGCTGCCATTAAAAGCAGTGATGTTCGGAGAGCATGATGAGGCATTAACCACCACCGAATATGCACAACCCGCCATTGTCGCACACCAGATTGCACTGGCTGCACATTGGCGCTCACTTGGCTTAAAACCCGATTACGTACTGGGACATTCTGTCGGAGAGTTTGCCGCAGCCGTTGTTGCCGGGATTTTCACACCGGAACAAGTGATGCCATTGGTCGCGGTACGGGGGAAATTGATGCAAAAATGCGCCCGGGGAGGTGCAATGTTGGCTGTTTTTGCCAACGACGAAGATATTCTGCCTTTTACCCGTTCACTGGCATTGGATCTGGCGGTTTGCAATGGTCCGCAACACTGGGTCTGGGCGGGCACAGAAACGGAAATTAATATACTGGCACAACGTCTGGAACAGCAGCAGATCCGTTACCAGCACCTTAATATTGCCTGTGCAGCACATTCTGCCATGCTTGAACCTATTCTGGGGGAATTTTCCCAGCGTTTTTCTCAGTACAGTAGCCAGTTACAGCCTGTATCGGGAGAAATTCCGCTGATTTCTACCCTGACAGCTGATATTGCGACTACTGAGCAATTAGGCTCACCAGATTACTGGCGTAACCATATGCGCCAGACAGTACGTTATTATCAAGCCATTGAATTTGCCCGCCAGCAAGGTGTGGCGTTATTTTTAGAATTCGGTGCTGATGCTCAGTTAACAGGGATCGGCCGGCGTGTCAGCCTGCCACAGGAGACGTGGATTGCTGGTGCACATCGTCAAAGCACCCCTGAAACAGCCCAGCAAACGGCACTCATGCAACTTTATTGTGCCGGCGCACATCTTGACTGGCAGCGTCTTTTCCCGCTTGCCGGAATCAAATGTCATGCTCCGCTCTATCCATTTGACAAACAACATTATAGCTTCGCTGCCGCCAAATCTGCGCAACACTCAGTCAATACCAATACCGGGCTTGATGTCAATTCCCTGCTCGATCCTGCCATTGAGCACAATTCCGATGCGGCAATACTCCGGGCGCTGTATACCGATGCTCTGGTATATCAATGTCATGGGCACGAAGCGGAACAAGGTTTCAGTGCCACCGACACGATCCGGGCCGGCCGGCTGCAACCTTGCTGGCATCCTTTACTGGAACAATTATTGAACCATTGTGTTCAACAAGGCTACTACCAAGAAGTTTCCGGGCCAACCGTAAGTAGAATATATCGCCCTCACCGTGTGTTGCCGTATACCAAGCGCCGCTCATTGGAGGCAAATTTACTTACTGCTTTCCCTGCATTGATCTATGCTGGCGAACGCTTATTCGCATTGATGAGTGATCGGGTTGATCTACCCCGTCAATTAGTGGCATCTCCGGCGACTAATTCCATAGCGACAAAAGCATGGTTCCCTGCACCACAGCCATGCCCTGATACTCACTATGCCCTGCATTGGCGCACAATCAGTACTGCGGATAAACAGAGATCTTCAGCGGCATATACCCTTCGTTCGTCAACAGCAAGTGAGACGATTGCACAACATTGGTCTCAGGCAGGTATTAATTTACAGCCTGAAAGCGAAAATACATTATTGCTGCTTCAGGGCCATGATGTTGTTGAATTATGTGATCAGGTTATTGACGAATTAAAACGCAATACAACAACGTCATTGACCGTTATCACTTGCAGCGCCCAACCTGAAAGCACCTTATCAAAAGAGCAGATCAATCCCGCTCAATACGCTGTCTGGGCATTGCTGCGTGTCGCGGTTGAAGAGTATCCCCATCGTCGCATTCAGGCGATTGATATAGCGGATATCAAGGATACTGACGCCCTGTCATTGGCACTGGATTATCTGGATGAGCAGCATCGCTGGCTGAAAGTGCGCGGAAATCAACTCTCTGTGCCTGTTTTACAACGTCAGCCATTACCATTATCGCAACAACCTATATTGATTCCCCATCAGGGTTGGCACATCGTCACCGGCGGTATGGGCGGTATCGGACAAATTTCCATTCGTTGGTTGCTGGCTCAGGGTGCACGTAAAATCGCGGGGTTTGCCCGCCGTAAACATGCAGATTGGGATACTTTTGTCCAGAAGCTGTCACTGAGTAGCGAATGTGAAATCCGCTGGGTTCATGTTGATGTTACTGACACATCGGCCTTGTTAAGTGCGGTGCAAACACTGGCACAAGAAGAAGGTATCGCTGGCGCGATCCATGCCACCGGTATTGCCGATCACACGCCGCTGGCAAAACTTGAGCGTCAGCATCTGGGGCAAATGCTATCCGTAAAAGCATTCAGTGCAGCAACCTTGCAGACTGCACTTGTGCAACACAATGCTCAATATCTGCTGCTTCATGCTTCTGCTGCCTCAATGTTAGGTGCGCAGGGACAAGGTGCTTATGCAATCGCCAACGCCTGTCTGGAATCGCTGGCACTGACCGCATCCAGCCCGTTGGTGGTAAAGACGTGGGTCTGGGGAGTTTGGGGTGGCATTGGCATGGCCAGCGACCGGAGATTAGTGGAAAAACTGGCACAGGATGGCATGTTACCATTCAGTGCCAATGAGGGTATCTGGCATCTCAATCAGTCACTGAGTACAACTTCTCCCTGCTATCTGGCAATGCGGTTAAATGAACGTCACCCTGATATTTTGCGACGTTTGCAGTCTGGCATTGCTGCCCATACAACAACTCATACAATAACTACAGCATCTGCCTCTTCGCTGCCTGCTGATAATCTGCTCTATCAGGATAGCCAGCCACGGCTTAACTGGCTGCGTCAGAGGGTTGCGACGTTATTGCGCTTAGAGCAGCCTGAACGTTTAGAGCCGCAACAGGATTTATTACAATGTGGTCTGGATTCCTTACTGTTCCTTGAACTTAATACGGTGATCCACCAACAGTTTGGTTTCAGATTAACCGCAGAGCTGGCTTACCAAAATATGACTCTGGAGGGGCTTAATGCGCTTATCGGTGACGCACTGCCTGAACAAGCCCCTGTATCCCTTCAGCCTGAAATCGTTATTGACAGCACCCTACATCATGAACCCTTTCCTCTGACACCCATTCAGCACGCTTACTGGGTTGGTCGTACTCAGGCCATTGATTTTGGCGGCGTGGCCTGCCACGTCCTGTTTGAATGGGATCTGGCACTGAATAGCTTTGATATTGCCCGTTTTGAAAAGGCATGGAATGCTTTAATTCAGCGTCATGGTATGTTGCGCATGATTGTCGATGAAGATGGACAACAAAGAATTCTGTCTGAAACGCCTTGGTATGTTTTATCGCAAGATGATCTGCGAACCCTGAATGATGCCGCCCGTGAACAGGCGCTGGCTCAGCGTCGTCACACCCTCTCTTATCAAGTTCCGCCTGCGGAACAGTGGCCGTTGTTTGACGTCTCTGTTTCACTGCTGCCGGATGCACGTTGCCGCTTACATATGAATCTGGATCTGTTGCAGTTTGACGTACAGAGTTTCCGGATCATGATGAACGATTTACAACGGGCTTATCACCAGCAACAACCACTGGCTCCACAAGCATTTACTTTCCGTGATTATGTGATGGCAGAACAGGCACAACGTGAGAGTAAAGAGTGGCGGGCATCATGGGCATACTGGCAGGAACAATTGCTTTCACTGCCTCCTGCGCCGAGATTACCGCTGAATCCACAGCTTCCTCAGCGCAGCCAGCCACAATTCACGACTTATGAAGGCCGGCTGGCGCAATCTGACTGGCGAATACTCAAGCAAAGCTGGAAAAAATGGGGTGTCACGCCTTCTGCGGGTCTGTTGACACTGTTTGCCCACACACTTGAATGGTACAGCCGTCATCCGCTGTTTACCCTCAATCTGACCTTCTTTAACCGACAACCTTTCCATCCAGAGGTTCAGGAACTGATTGGTGATTTTACCTCCGTCATGCTGATGGATTTTGATTTACGTAAAACAACCTCTCTGCGTGCCAGCATGGAAAAAACCCAGGCCTTGCTCTGGCAACGACTGAGCCATAGTCATGTCAATGGGGTTGAAGTACTGCGGGAACTGGGTCGCCAGCACTCCGGTGAAACCCAGAACAGGCAGCCGCTGACACCGGTCGTTTTCACCAGTATGCTAGGGATGGCGCAAGAAGGGGTGGCAATCAAACAATCCATTACTCAGCTACTGGGCGATCCGGTCTTTGTCCTGAGCCAAACGCCGCAGGTCTGGCTGGATCATCAGGTGATGGAAGTGGATGGTGATCTGCTGTTTAACTGGTATTGCATGGACGATGTGCTGGAACCGGGGGTTATTGAAGCCCTGTTTGCTGCTTATAACGCGCTGTTGATGCAAGTTGTACAGATTTGCCGTCAGCCTGAACGCATTGAACATTATGATCTTCATACACCGCCTGTCGGTCATACACGTTATGACTTCTGGCAACAGCATTCTGAATTGCATCAGGCCGAACAGTATCTGCGCTCTCAGCCTGAAATACGACTGGCGGAGATTCAGCCACGTCAGGAAAATACCCAAAATTATAATGTATGGCTGGTGGCAGAAGATAATCCGTCTTTATCATTACCAGAACCACAGGTGATAAACACCAAAGTCCTGCCACTACCGACATCAGCGGAACAGCAAGCGTTTGAACGCTCCTGGCAATATATTGAGCAACAGGCGTTATTGGGGCTGGGTCAGACTCTGCTGCGCCATCACCTGTTCGCCTCTGCGCAAGAATACCACTCTCGTGAAGAAATTGAACAACGCTTGCAATTGTCACCGAGGTATCAACGCCTTCTGACCCAATGGCTGACATTATTAAACAATCAAGGATTTATTGAAAAAACCGCTGACGGATACCGTTGTCTGCAACCACTCAGCCAGATCCCTGCCCCTGCGGCGAAACTGGATGATGCCGTATGGTGCCAGGCCATCAGCCGTTATGTTGCAACCTGTATTGACCAGCATGATTCCCTGCTTGCCGGGCGTGGTAATGCACTGGAACTGTTGTTTGCCGATAAACAAACCACCGCCAGCCTTTACAGCGAAAACCCTGCGCTACGTTGCCTGAACCAGACTGCCGCTGAAATTATCCGCCAATTGAGCCAGACATCCGAACATTTCACTATGCTGGAAGTGGGTGCAGGAACAGGGGCTACATCAGAAAAAGTCCTTAAACATAATTCCCCGTTCATTGAAAGTTACGACTTTACGGATGTTTCACCGCTATTTTTGGATGATGCGCGACAGTTACTCGGTCATTATGGCGAAACCGTAAAATTTGCCTTGTTCGATATTAACCAGCGTATTGATTTTAGTCAGCACCCTGAATCGGGTTATGACCTGATCATGGCAGTAAACGTCTTGCATGATGCGATTCATCTCAGGAATACCCTGAAACGACTGTCCCGTTTACTGAAATCCGGCGGGTGGTTGCTGATTATTGAATCAACCAAGCGCGAAAGTGCCATGCAACTCGCCAGCGTCGGGTTTATTGAAGGCATCAACGCCTGGGCTGACGATCGCGGTGATGATCAGGGTAATAGCGCATTGCTCGAACTTGCAGACTGGCGCAGATGTCTGGAGAAATCCGGTTATCGGGTTTCACTGGAATGGCCGGGACAAGACGGGCCGGAACTGCATCAACAGTTGATTCTGGCACGTTCTGAACAGCAGGCACGACTGAATATCAGTGAAATAGCGGTACAATTGTCAGCCCTGCCTTACTCATTGCATATCCTACAGCAAGAGCAATTACCTCTGGCGGCATTACCGATAATGACCGCAAAAGAGGACATGCTGCAACCTCTGGCCATGACAACCGGACAGCCGGAAATAACCGATGATCAATTTTATGATATTGAACAACAAGTAATTGCACTCTGGAATTCCCTTCTTCCCCAGTCAATTCAGCGTCACAGTGATTTTTTCCAGAGTGGCGGCGACAGCCTGATTGCCACGCGCATGGTGGTGCAACTACGTCGTCAGGGGTATGAACAAGCCAATCTGCAACAACTGTTTGAACATCCTAAGTTGAGCGAATTTTGCCGTACCTTGCGGGTCGTCGAAACACATTCAGCGACACCAATTACACCACATCAGGCAGAACCGGCATCAGAGCAGATCCTGCCCTTCACCGCCCTGCAATATGCTTACTGGTTGGGAGAAAGCCAACTGTTCCAGTTTGGTAACGGCATTGCCCACTTCTATGCTGAGCTGTCTATCGACGGTCTGGATCTGACTCGTTTCACTACCGCATGGAATCGCGTGATAAACCATCATGGGCAATTACGCGGTTACGTGAAAGAGGGACAATATCATATTCTGCCAGAAGTGCCCTGCTATACGCCGACAATCATTGATTGCCGTGACATGACACAGGATGAGCGCGAGACACAGCTGAACAATGCCCGCGATACTCTGCGTACTCAGGGTGTTCCCAGCGACAGCTGGCCACTGTTTGATTTAACTCTGTACCATACCGATGACCGGACACATTTATTGCATCTGACCATTGATCTGCTGGTGGCAGATGGGAAAAGTCTGACCTTAATCTTGCGCGATTTACACCAGTGGTATCAAAAATCTGACTGGCAACCAGAGCCACAAACAGCAACCATTGCTGACTATATTCAGGCACTGGAGGATGAGAAAACCGGAGAAATCTGGCAACAAAGCCGGCAATACTGGCTTGATCGTTTATCTTCGCTACCTGACGCGCCGGTGCTGCCGCTGAAAGATCACCAGTCACAGCAGCTTAATCAGCAGTGCCTGACCGGATATATCAGCCAGCAACAGTGGCAACGTCTGCAACAACGCGCGGCAGAACACCGTGTATCCCCATCACAAGTGATGCTCACATTGTTTGCCCATATTTTGTCAGTATGGAGTAACAACGCGCATTTCACTATCAATGTCCTGCATGGCAACCGCCTGCTAATGCCGCAACATTGCGATATGCTGGTCGGTAATCTCTCCACCACTTCTTTATTGGAAGTGGATTTGCGCAATACTCTGGGATTCAGCGATGCCGTAAACCGGATTCAAAAACAATGGCTCGCCGATCTTCAACACGCGCTGTTTGACGGGCAATTGGTACTCAGGGAAAAAAATCAGCACCGCCACAACCTGAACGCCGGTATGCCGATCGTATTCAACGATACCACCGGTACGGCGGGCAAAGGGCCATCAGGATTAGGATCGCTGAATCTCTTTGGTGCCCAAACGCCTCATGTTTATCTCGACTGTATGCTCATTTCCGGCGCAGAAGGGGGTGTCACCCTACAGTGGGCGATCTTGCCGCAACTGTTCCAGCCCCAAGTAGCAGAAAACATGTTTGCCCATTATCAATCCTGTATCACTGCCCTGCTTGAGCCGGACTACGCCTGGAATACCCCGCTTCCTGACTGGCTCCCGACAGATGATCGTGCTCTGTGCCAGAGCAGTAATACGACAAAAAGTGATTTTCCACCCCATACGCTTTGTTCTCTGATTGAACAGGCAGTGAATCGTTATCCCCAACACATTGCGGTTGTCGATGCCTACCGCCAGATCGACTACCGTACTTTGTGGTCACAAAGCCTGACGCTGGCAGCTCATCTTCAAGCACAGGAAAACCACTCTTCGCCTCTGATTGGCGTAGTGATGGAAAAAGGTTGGGAGCAAGTTATTGCGGTTCTTGCGATTTTGTTGGCAGGACGCGCATATCTGCCTATTGATGCCAGCTATCCTCAACAACGAATCCATCAATTATTGGCATTCGGGGAAGTGGATATTGTACTGACTCAGCCTGAGTTCGCCCGACAGATAAACTGGCCTGACCATGTACACATTATCCCTCTGGATGAAACATTACTTAACAACTTGCCTGTCACCAACGAACCGGGTTTATCTGTACGTCCTGAAGATCTGGCTTATGTCATTTTCACCTCCGGTTCTACCGGAAAACCTAAAGGCGTCATGATCAATCATCAGGGTGCGGTCAATACCATTCTCGATATTAACCAACGCATTACACTCAATGAATACGATAGTGTACTGGCAATCTCAGAGTTAACCTTCGATCTCTCCGTTTATGACCTGTTCGGCACGCTGAGCCGTGGAGCAAAACTGGTCATACCGGCTCCCGGTGACACCCGACAGCCGGACAAATTACTGACATGGTTACAACAAGAATCGGTGACTGTCTGGAACTCGGTTCCCGCATTTGTGCAACTGCTTGAGGAATATGCCCGTAGCTATCCGCATTCCCTGCACAGTCTGCGGTGGGTATTGATGAGCGGTGACTGGATACCCACTAACTTACCAGCCAAATTGCATGCGCTTCATCCTGAACTGAATCTCCTCAGTTTAGGCGGTGCCACTGAAGCCTCAATCTGGTCTATTGCCTATTCTATCGCGCAGGTCGATCCGAATTGGCGCAGTATTCCATATGGCAAGCCTCTGGCTAATCAGACTTTCTATGTGCTTAATGCAACACTTTCACCTTGTCCTGTCTGGGTCACCGGCGAGCTGTATATTGGTGGACAAGGGCTGGCACTGGGTTACTGGGCTGACACTGAAAAAACAGAACAGGCATTTATCACACATCCTGAAACTGGTGAGCGGCTTTACCGCACAGGTGATTTAGGACGCTGGCTCCCGAACGGAAATATCGAATTTCTGGGGCGCAATGATCACCAGATAAAAATTCGTGGCTATCGCATTGAATTAGGCGAAATTGAACATCGTTTATGTGAGCACCCGGCAATACAACAAGCGTTAGTGTTTGCCCATACAACCTCAACCGGGGCATTGCAACTGGTCGCTGGATTACGTGTAACTGACAACGCACCCATGCCTGCTGAACTGTTACCAATACTGCCTCACTGGTTGCAGCAGACCCTGCCGATCTGGATGTGTCCGCAGCGATTTATCATTCTCGATACGATACCTGTATCCGACAACGGTAAAATCGACAGACGCACACTGATTACTCTGGTTGAAAAAGCGCAAGAAGTTAATTCGGCACCCTCAGCGGTTCTCAGTCCGACAGGACACACGGTATTAAGCCTGTGGGAATCCGTGCTAGAGCAGCAAGGTATCAACGTACACGAGAGTTTCTTTACCCTTGGTGGAGATTCTCTGGCGGCAGTACGGTTAATGGTGAAAATTAATCACACTTTCAACCGCCAATACCCGCTCAGCCTGCTGCAAACTTACGATACTGTGCATTCATTGGCTGAATTTATTGAATATCAACCAGAAAACGCTTGTCAGGGAGTCATTTTAAACGAAGGAAACCCTGAAAAACCGGCATTATTTATCGTCCATCCTATTGGCGGGCATCTGTTGGGATATCGGCACCTTGCCGCCAATTTCGGTAATCAACGCCTGATTGGGTTGGCATTTACACCAGACAGCCTGAATACCGATAAGCCTTCCGTTGCAGCATTGGCGGCTGACTATATCAATCAAATCCGTACCTTCCAGCCTGAAGGCCCTTATGCACTGGCAGGCTGGTCTTTCGGTGGATTGGTGGCTTATGAAATGGCTCATCAGTTACGTGCTGGAGGTGAAAGCGTTTCTCATTGCATCCTGATTGACAGTTTCGCGCCAAATGTGCGTACCGATCTGACGCTGGATGATACATTCTGCCACCGTCATTTCCTGCTCGATTTACAAGGGCAATTCCCTGATTTGGAAATAGATAACAATGCAATCGCCGCCAATACTGAGGTATTCCTTCAGGCACTGCACGAAGCTCTGCCCCAATCTGCACAAATTGATAGCTCACTGACTGAGCTTTATAACGTATGGCACCATAACCTGCGTGCATTGCTCGACTATTGTCCACCACGGATCCCTCAGCCTTTCAGCCTTATCCGGGCTACGCAGGCATTACCTGATTTTATGGATTACCTCGATCCAATAACAATCACCTCCGTTGATCTCGGCTGGCAGGCTTTCGGGCCTGTCACGATGACGCAACTTGAGGGTGATCACTACAGCCTATTCCAATACAAACATGTCAGCTCTCTGGTTACGTGCCTGAAAAACATTCTGGGTTCAGTTCCGACTATTGAGCCTGTTAAGGAGAACATATGATAAAGCCACGGCGGGTGCTGATTGTCGGTGCCAAATTCGGCGAACTGTATCTGAATGCCTTCCTGCAACCTCAGCCAGATCTGGAACTGGCCGGTATTCTGGCGCAGGGAAGCCCTCGTTCGCAGCAACTGGCACGAGATTTCAATGTGCCACTGTTCCGCTCATTGGATGAATTGCCGGACGACATTGATATTGCCTGCGTGGTGATACGCGCAGATATTATTGGTGGTAAAGGCGATCAATTAACTCAGGCATTATTGGCACGGGGTATTTCTGTTATTCAGGAACATCCCCTTGATGCAGAAGCCATCAGGAAGCATCAGTCAGCCGCTGATAAACAGGGCGTTGTATTCTGGGTAAACAGTTTTTACAGCCAATGTCATGCGGGCAGAAGTTGGTTACATGCGGCGCATCAAATCAGCCACCTGTCACAGCAGAATCCGGTAAGTGGCTGCCTGACAACCAGTCGCCAGTTGCTGTTTTCCGCTCTTGATCTCTTGCTGCAAGCCTGCCACTGCCCGAAACAAATAGAGATAGCCTATGCGGGGAAACGAAGTAACGCATTTCACTGCTTTGAACTGCGCTTTTCAGAAACAACCATAACGTTAAACGTTCAATCCTATCTCGATCCCAGAGATCCAGACATGCACAATCTTGCCATGCACAAGATGACGCTGTTCTGGCCTACCGGTTATCTGACTCAGGAAGCCAGTTATGGGCCGGTGATCTGGACTCCGGTTCTTCATGCCCCGAATCATCTGAATAACGATCAGAGTCTCTATCTGACCGCCAGTCAACCGGATGGTGCTTATCAACACCAGACAACCTCACAAATCCTTTGTCCGGCAACTAAAGACTGGATGACAGCATTTGAATGTGATGGTGCCGGAGGCGTGGCATATCTGCTCAATACTTTAAGTTCTGTATTGAATGGCGCACTCTGTCCTCCTGCTTTGAATGACGACTATCAACGACGATTGGCAGAAGTGTGGCAACAAATTTTGCGCATGATGGGAGAACCTGTGACTCAGGATTTGCTGCCCCCTATCTGGATTGATCCGGCTCAATTGATGCTGACGAAGGAAAGATGTTGATGAACCGGGCACTCCCTGCACATCCGATGATCCGCCCGTGTCTGACACCCCGTAGTGAACACATATACACCCTGTTAATCTGCCCCTTTGCCGGGGGCAGCGGCAGTGCATTTCGCCAATGGTCCATGCTGGAAAATCCGGACATCGCGGTTTCGCTGGTGCTTTATCCCGGACGTGATAGCCGCATGAATGAACCTGCGATCACCAGAGTCGAACCATTGGCGCAATCACTTTCTGATCTGCTGGTGTCATTGACACCAGCACAAAGAGAAAACCTGATACTGGCCGGTCACAGTATGGGTGCCCAGGTTGCTTTTGAAACTTGCCTACGCCTTGAACAGCATGATTGTTCCCCTAAGGCGCTGGTACTTTCGGGGTGTCATGCACCCCATCTTCAATCCCGCCGCCGATTGAGCGGATTGCCTGATCATGAATTTATTGAACAGTTAATTGATATCGGCGGTTGCAACCCGGTATTACGGGAAGATCCCGGATTGCTGGCGCTGTTTTTACCCATGCTGCGTGCTGATTTCTGGGCTACGGAGCATTATCACCATGTGATTCAATCTGATTCAGTCAAACTGCAAACACCCACTCTGTTGCTTTATGGCAACGAAGACAAAGAGGCTTCCGCTCAGGAAGTTCAGCAGTGGCATCACTGGCTTGCCATTGACAGGCAAAACCTTTCGCATTGCTGTCAGGAGATTGTCGGCGATCATTTTTATATCACGCAAAAACCGCAAAGTTTTATTCGTCACGTTACTCAATTTATGCAATATGTTTATCCACAGGAGTTCGCATAATGGCACTTTATTCAATCCCAGAAAAAAAACTGACTATGACGCCAGACTATCTTTGGAATGGCAAAACAATAGACCAACAGCTTGCCGGATGGTCGAAAATCTGGGGTGATAAAACGGCACTGATCTATCAGGAACAGCACCTGACTTATCAAGAACTCCATCAATCTGCGGAAAGGCTGGCAAGCGGGCTTTTCCGGCGGGGAATCCGTCGTGGTGATAACGTCATGGTGCAACTGCCTAATAGCACCGCCTTTGTTATCACCTGTTTTGCCCTGTTCAGGCTGGGTGCTCAACCGATATTATTGATGCCGACACAACGGGCACATGATGTTCATGCACTTTGCCAGATCGCCCGTCCGGTAGCTTATATTATCCCTGACTGCATCCATGGTTTTGATTATCGGGAAATGGCACGGGAAGTAGCAGCAGCCTGCCCTGAGATAAAACATATTATCGTTGACGGGAAAGCCGAAGAATTGACTGCTTTATCTTCTATTGATGGTGAGCCACTTGATATCTCCGGTCCCTGTTATGGCGACATTGCTGTACTCCTGCTTTCAGGGGGAACAACAGGTACACCGAAACTGATCCCGCGTACTCATGATGCCTATACCTATGATTTTGTGCTTTCAGCCCGTCTGTGTTCAGTCAATACCGAAAGTGTTTATTTAGCGGTACTGCCTGTTGCGCATAATTTCACTTTAGGCAGCCCCGGTATTCTGGGTACGCTTTCTCAGGGAGGATGTGTACTTCTGAGTGACACCGCCAGTTTTGATGAAGCCATGCCATTGATTGAACAACATCAGGTAACTCATGTAGCGTTAGTTCCGGCGCTTGCCCGGCTCTGGGAGCAGGCTCGTGACTGGGAACAGAGCGATCTTTCATCCCTGCGTTGTTTACAAATCGGTGGAGGCCGACTGACACCCGAACTGGCAGAACAGGTCATGACACGCATTGGGCCTTTGCAGCAAGTATTTGGTACTGCGGAAGGCTTGCTTTGCTATACCCGACTGAACGATCCCTATGAAGTCATCATTAACACCCAAGGACGTCCATTATCAGAAAATGATGAAATCAAAATTGTTGATGCTAATCTGCAACCTGTCGCATCTGGTGAGATAGGCGAACTAATTACACGAGGCCCTTACACCATTACGGGATATTATCGTGCAGAACAACATAATACCGTCGCTTTTACTCCTGACGGATTCTATCGTACCGGCGATCTGGTTCGTATGAGATCAGATGGTAACCTGATTGTTGAAGGGCGAATTAAAGAACAGATCAACCGCAGTGGCGAAAAAATTTCAACCCAAGAAGTTGAAACATTACTGCTGCAACATCCTAATATTGATGATGCAGTTGTTATTTCTGTTCCTGACGAACTCTTGGGTGAACGTATCTGCGCGTGCATTCCAAAAAAAATCAACCAACCGGAACCTACGAAAATACAAGAATTCTTGCACCAGAAAGGCGTTCAGCGTCATAAAACCCCTGATCAGTGGTTATTTGTGCCGTATTGGCCATTAACTACAGTGGGAAAAATCGACAAACGCAAGTTGGTACAAATGGCGCAAGCAGAACATACAGCAAATTCAGAAAATAACCGCTCAATGCAACAATATCATGAATGCATTATCGCTATTACCAGCACTCCGTTAGATCTGGTCACCCATTTGCTTGCAGACCTTGCTGACAATGATACCCAACCTTATACACTCTATGAAATCAAAGGGGAATGGTCACTGGGGATAGGCAATGCCGCTACCATAAGTGCAGATTCATCAGGACAACTGATTGATTCAAAAGGTAATTGCCATCCATATGATATCAATACACTAAGCCAGAAACTGGAACAGGTGCTTGATGATCTGCCTATCAAAGAGTGGCGTGCTTATGGCAGATCATTATTTGAGTTTTCCCATATGGCATATGGAATACCTTTAGAGCCATCATTAGAACACCTAAATGAGGCACTGATAAAACTCACTGTTCCACAGCATGAATTACGCATCACTCAAGGGCAGATTCTGATAAGAACCCTTGAAGAGAACCAAATGCCTATTCTGAGCGAGAAAGTCAGGCAGGCTGATCAAGCAGGCATCCCAACTTTCCCTGAGACAAAAGAACCGGAAATTATCAGCACCGCTGACGCAGCAAAACGCTATCAGGACAATGTAACTAATGCAGTTAACGATATTGCCGCAGGCCACTACCAAAAAGTGATCCTGTCACGCAAAGTTGAACTTAATACCAATGTTAATACCACTCACAGTTACTGGCTGGGTCGTCAGGCCAACACACCTGCCCGTTCTTTCTTTCTGCATGATGAAGAATTTTCTGCTTACGGTTTCAGTCCGGAAACCGTGGTTGAGGCAGATGGCTCTGGTTGGGTTAACAGCCAGCCGCTGGCAGGCACCAGAGCATTGACACATGACAAGGCGCAGGATCACAAGCTGCGGTCTGATTTGCTTTCTGATCCGAAAGAAATCGCTGAACATGCTGTTTCTGTCAAACTGGCACTGGAAGAATTAGAACCGATTTGTCAGGCTGACACGCTTCGTGTGTCAGAATTTATGGCTATTCGTGAACGTGGTTCAGTACAGCATTTGGCATCAAGGGTAAAAGGATTACTGCAAACAGACAAAAATCGCTGGGATGCGTTCATCGCCCTATTTCCGGCAGTCACCGCTTCAGGGATACCGAAGAAACCCTCTTTACAAGCCATTTCCCGTTATGAAGGTGAACCACGCCGACTCTATAGCGGTAGTGTTATGCTGCTGGATAGTGCCGGTAAATTGGATGCCGCGCTGATATTACGTTCTTTCTATCAGCATAAAGGACGCTGTTGGCTTCAGGCTGGTGCCGGATTGGTCAGAGATTCCAAACCAGAAAGAGAATGGCAGGAAACCTGCGAAAAACTTGAGTGCATTATGAAATATGTACGTTCTTAATTATGGCAAAATACTAAGAGTTTATCGGAATAGATCGTAATCATACTTCAGGGAAAATCAGATATAACTCTGGTTTTTCCCTGCATTTAACTCCTTATCTGTTATAGGGATAACAGATAGAAATTTCCCATGAATAGTATTATTGGCAAAGCCAATTTATTAATGACCACGCCCGTAGGACGTAGTTTTAAATTGAAAGTAAAAGATTGCCCCTTGTTGCTGCTGAAACAAGGGGAAAACCATAAAAATCAAATTGATGTACACCCTCCGTCCAATAAAGCCTGCTCATTACAACGCCGACCGTTTGCCAGTTGGCAAACAGGAAAATGACTACCATTGAGCTGCTTGGTTAATGTCAGAATTCCACCGATATCAGAACAGGTTTCATTGGCATCCTGACTTAAGTTAATTCCTAAATCAGCGTATTGATAATGCTTATTATGACTTTGTGAAACTTTAGTTGGGTGCCCACTGCAACCAACCAATATCTTTCCTACCAAAAATAGGTTAGTCCATAAGAAAAAATATCTGAATTTCACTCCACTTCTCCGTTACGTCTCACTATTGCATTGAATTTACTTAATTGTAATTGAACCGGAAAAGATTCGGGAAATATCTCCCCTTTCTTTGAAACCCGTCTCTTCAAGTTAAGCGGGTATATATGTTATTTGTGAACTGAGGGAACCTCTAAAAACTTTTCACAGCCACCAAATTGAGTAAAATGTAGACACAATACATCCCTACAAGGTAGCGCCGTCATGATACCGCCTCGTTCTGCTTTAAAAAAAGATAAGCTGGCAGCCGA
>NZ_CAWQTY010000171.1:0-42820 GCF_963897815.1 Xenorhabdus sp. Sc-CR9 | reverse complement strand
AATTTCCAGCTATCATCTGTTAACATTAGTCTTGGCATTTGGGGTAATTGTTTTGATTTTTGGCGAAACCATTATAACAGCCCCATTTGCTGCTTGCTTTTTATACCAAAAAGATCAACACGCTCTAGATAATTGAATTTTTCCTTTTCTCTAAACCAAGATATTTCACTAAATAATTCTTTATTTTTTGAGAGAAAACCTTTCATTTTGTCTTCAGCAATACTAGTAACAATGTAGGGTTTCAACTCTTGGCAATATAAATCGCTTTCATTTTGCATCTTCAAAAATTCAGCATCGCCAAACTCAACAATAAGCCCATGACCATTTTCACTCACATAGCTACAAACTTTTAATTCATTTAGATTCATAATTTCCTACTATATAAATAAGTTATATTTTATGTATGGAATTATAAAAATCCATATTATAAATATTATTTATTGGATATTAAAAAATCGATTGAACTGATAATTTTTTGTAGAATTCACAAAAATTGATCGATGTTGCTAAGTCAAAAAGAAAATATTTTAAACTTTGTTGGCTCTATTTTAATTTATTATAATACATGAAAAGTAATATATAAACAAAAGCATGAATATCTATTCACATTATTAAGATACTATAAGTCAGATTAAAATCCAGAAACAGTTAATTTATATAAATTTGTTAATGAAATCACAAAATAGCAGTTATTTCACTCAGGAGTTAAAGTAAATAAATTAGTTACATGATAAGCGTGATAAAAATAGATAATTGCTAGTAACAAGAGGAGTTAGCCTGCAAATTTATTGACCTAATTAAGCCCTAGATCAGATAGCACTCCATAACGGAGTGCAATCTAAGAATCTGCTATCTACGCAATTAAATTATCGCAATTACAGCACATCAACCGCATTCAGTTCTTTAAAAGCCTGCTCCAGACGAACAATCATGGAGGATTGGCCAGCACGCAGCCAAACACGTGGATCATAATATTTCTTATTAGGCTTATCCGCGCCTTCTGGGTTACCCAGTTGGCCTTGCAGGTAGCCTTCATTCTTTTTGTAGTAGTTCAGAATACCTTCCCAAGCCGCCCACTGGGTATCGGTATCGATATTCATTTTAATTACGCCGTAACTAACTGCTTCCTGAATTTCTTCTGCGGTAGACCCGGAACCACCGTGGAAAACAAAGTCCAGGCTGTTGTGCGGAAGGTTGAATTTCTCAGAAACGTAGTCCTGTGAATTACGCAGAATTTTTGGCGTCAGTTTAACGTTACCCGGTTTGTATACACCGTGAACGTTACCGAAAGACGCCGCGATGGTGAAACGTGGGCTGATCGCGTTCAGTTTTTCATATGCATAAGCCACATCTTCTGGCTGAGTATACAGGGAAGAACTGTCCAGATGGCTGTTATCAACGCCGTCTTCTTCACCACCAGTACAACCCAGTTCGATTTCCAGAGTCATGTCGAGTTTCGCCATGCGTGTAAGATATTGGCTGCAAATCTCAATGTTTTCTTCCAGAGATTCCTCTGACAGGTCAATCATGTGGGAAGAGAACAGTGGCTTGCCGGTTTGCGCGTAGTATTTTTCACCTGCATTCAGAAGGCCGTCTATCCATGGCAACAGTTTGCGTGCGCAGTGGTCAGTATGCAGGATCACAGGAACGCCGTAATGTTCTGCCATCTGATGAACGTGGTGGGCACCAGAAATAGCACCGATAATCGCTGCCTGCTGGCCTTCTGCTTTCAAGCCCTTACCAGCAACGAAAGATGCACCGCCGTTAGAAAACTGGATAATAACCGGAGCACGTACTTTTGCCGCCGTTTCCAACACTGCGTTGATGGAATCAGTGCCGACGCAGTTAACCGCTGGTAACGCGAAGTTGTTTTCTTTAGCGACAGCAAAGACTTTTTGAACATCATCACCAGTGATGACACCCGGTTTTACGAAATCAAAAATTTTAGACATGTTACGTGGTCCTGTATTGACATTGAACAGGCAGTCAACGCTGCCTGTTATCACAAAACTTAGTTACTGTTAGCACGTTCTTCCAGCATCACAACGGCTGGCAGTTTTTTACCTTCGACGAACTCAAGGAAAGCACCACCACCGGTAGAGATATAAGAGATCTTGTCGGCAATTTCGAACAAGTCGATTGCCGCTAAGGTATCACCGCCACCTGCGATAGAGAAAGCATCACTTTCAGCAATCGCGCGGGCAACAATTTCGGTTCCTTTACGGAAGTTAGGGAATTCAAAAACACCCACTGGCCCATTCCACAGAATGGTTTTTGCGTGTTTCAGGATTTCAGCCAGACGCTCAGCAGAAGCATCACCCAAATCAAGGATCTGCTCTTCGTCTTTAATTTCGCTGGTGGATTTCAGCGTTGCTTCCGCAGTTTCAGAAAATTCAGTCGCAACACGAACATCAGTCGGAACCGGGATATCACAACTTTCCAGTAATTTTTTCGCTTCTGGAATCAAATCGTCTTCGTACAAAGAGCGACCAACATTATGCCCTTCTGCCGCAACGAAAGTATTGGCAATCCCACCCCCGACGATAAGCTGATCGGCAATTTTGGACAGTGAATCAAGAACTGTCAGTTTAGTTGAGACTTTAGAGCCGCCGACAATCGCCACCATTGGACGAGCCGGGTTGCGCAACGCTTTACCCAGAGCTTCCAGTTCACCTGACAGCAGCGGGCCCGCACACGCAATTGTTGCAAATTTGGCAACGCCATGAGTTGATGCCTGAGCACGGTGTGCTGTACCAAAAGCATCCATTACATACACATCACACAGTGCTGCATATTGCTTCGATAATGTTTCATCGTCTTTTTTCTCACCTTTGTTGAAGCGGACATTCTCCAGTACAACTAACTCGCCTTCCGCCACTTCAACACCATCCAGATAGTTTTTTTCCAGACGAACAGGAGAAGACAGTTTTCCTTTCAGGTAATCAACGACAGGTTTCAATGAGAACTCTTCGTTGTATTCTCCCTCAGTCGGGCGCCCCAGGTGAGAAGTAACCATGACTTTGGCTCCCTGATTCAACGCGGCCTCGATCGTCGGCAAAGACGCACGGATACGTGCATCAGAGGTAACTTTGCCATCTTTTACAGGCACATTCAGATCAGCACGGATTAATACACGTTTACCCGCCAGATCTAAATCAGTCATCTTAATTACAGACATGGTGAATCCTCTCATTGATTCTCTATAAAATTACTCAATCTTCTGCTGTGTGCTGTTTGTCAATGCGTTCAATACAACACAACAGATGATTATTTAAAACCAGTTGCAGCCATTGCCAACGTTGTATCAAGCATCCGGTTGGCAAAGCCCCACTCATTATCACACCACACGAGAGTTTTGATCAGATGGTGTCCGCTGACCCTCGTTTGTGTGCCATCCACAATGGCACTGTGGGGATCGTGGTTAAAATCCGTAGAAACTAACGGCAAATCAGTATAATCCACTATACCACGAAACTCTCTGGTCGCTGATTTTTGCAGGAGTTGGTTCACATCTTCAACATCCACTGCGGCGTGAACTGTTACGCTTAAATCAATCGCGGTCACATTGATGGTGGGCACCCGCACAGAAATTGCTTCAAACCGATCACTGAATTTGGGGAAGATACGAGTGATCCCCGCCGCCAGTTTTGTATCGACAGGAATAATAGATTGACTAGCTGCCCGGGTTCGGCGCAAATCAGGGTGATAAGCATCAATCACCGGCTGATCATTCATAGATGCGTGAATGGTTGTCACCGTACCAGACTCAATATTGAATTCATCATCCAATACTTTGATGATTGGAATGATACAGTTTGTCGTACAGGAGGCATTGGAAACAATTCGATCTTCTGCAACTAATGAATGATGGTTGACACCATATACCACCGTTGCATCCAGATTATTTCCTCCCGGATGCGCAAACAGAACTTTTTTGGCGCCACTTGCAATATGGGATTCCCCATCCACCCGTTCACCATACTTGCCCGTACAATCAAGTACGATATCAATACCCAGCTCTTTCCACGGTAAAGCTGAGATATCCGGCTGATGAAACAGCCGGATACTGTCATCTCCTACTTGCAATAAATCATTATTCAGGCGTATATCCCATGCAAAACGCCCATGACTGGAATCGTATTTCAATAAGTGAGCAACACCTTCCGCATCTGCCAGCTCATTGATAGCGATCACCGAAATTTCAGCACGACGCCCGGATTCGTAGAGAGCACGCAAGATACTCCGCCCTATTCTGCCAAACCCGTTAATCGCAACCCTGATTGTCATGTTACTCCCTGAATTTCTCTGTTGTCATGCAACCGCTTAGGATAACTGAGCAACTGCGCCTTGTACGGATGATTCATCACAAAATTAGTTAGACTGTGATGGACAAGACATTTTACACATTGATTTATATACTTAACTGAAACGGTTCAGCTAATAAAAAAACAGATTACGAGAAAAAAAGCGTGATGGCAAGCATCATCAATCACATCATGAAGTAAAAATTGAATAAAAAAAGAGCGCATTCACACAAAATTTGATGCGAATGCGCTTACTGTCTCGTTTGCTAATTATTTAAGCAGGGATGTCGCTTTGGCTACTACGTTTTCAACGGTAAAACCAAACTCTTTAAACAGAGCATCAGCAGGGGCAGATTCACCGAAGGTATTCATGCCGACGATAGCACCGTTAATACCAACATATTTGTACCAGTAGTCAGCAATACCCGCTTCTACAGCGACACGGGCAGACACTGCGGCCGGCAGCACCGCTTCACGGTATGCTGCATCTTGCTTGTCGAAAGCATCTGTGGATGGCATGGATACCACGCGGACCTGACGACCTTCTGCACTTAATTGCTCAGCCGCTTTCACTGCCAGTTCAACTTCAGAGCCAGTCGAGATCAGGATCAATTCAGGCTGACCCGCGCAATCTTTCAGGATATAAGCACCTTTCTCAATATTCGCCAATTGTTCAGCAGTACGCGCCTGCTGTGCCAGATTTTGACGGGAGAAGATCAGAGCAGTCGGGCCATCTTTGCGCTCAATTGCATATTTCCACGCAATTGCAGATTCAACCTGATCACATGGACGCCATGTGCTCATATTCGGGGTTACACGCAGGCTAGCGATTTGCTCAACTGGCTGGTGAGTCGGGCCATCTTCACCCAAGCCGATAGAATCGTGGGTATATACGAAGATGCTGCGAATTTTCATCAACGCCGCCATGCGTACAGCATTACGGGCATATTCGACAAACATCAGGAATGTTGCGCCATAAGGCACAAAACCGCCATGCAGGGCAATACCATTCATGATGGCAGACATACCGAATTCACGTACACCATAGTGGATGTAATTACCATCCTGAACTTCATTCAAAGGTTTGGAACCAGACCACATGGTCAGGTTACTTGGTGCTAAATCAGCGGAACCACCCATAAATTCTGGCAGAATTTTACCAAAGGCTTCCAGCGCATTTTGTGATGCCTTACGACTGGCAATGGAAGCAGGATTCTGTTGCAGGTTCTCAATGAATGCGTTAGCTTCTGCTTCCCAATTTTCTGGCAGTTCACCACTGACACGACGGGTAAACTCTGCTGCCAGCTCTGGATGTGCTTTTGCATAAGCTGCAAATTTTTCGTCCCAGGCGGCTTCTTTGGCTTTACCTGCATCTTGTGCATTCCAACCAGCGTAAATATCCTGAGGAATTTCGAATGCAGGATGCTCCCAGCCCAGCGCCTTACGGGTGGCTTCGATTTCTGCATCGCCCAATGGGGCACCGTGGCACTCTTCTTTACCTGCTTTGTTTGGTGAACCAAAACCAATAATGGTTTTACACATCAACAGAGATGGTTTACCGGTCTCTTTGCGTGCTGATTCAATGGCTGCTGCAATAGCGGCTGAATCATGTCCGTCGATACCACGGATAACATGCCAGCCATAGGCTTCAAAGCGTGCTGCGGTATCATCAGTGAACCAACCTTCTACTTCACCATCAATAGAAATACCGTTGTCATCATAGAAAGCGACCAGTTTGCCCAGTTTCAGAGTACCTGCCAAAGAGCACACTTCGTGGGAGATACCTTCCATCATGCAGCCGTCACCCATAAATACATAAGTATAGTGATCGACAATGTCATGACCAGAACGGTTAAACTGTGCTGCCAGCGTCCGTTCTGCAATCGCAAAGCCTACTGCGTTGGCGATACCTTGCCCCAGTGGGCCGGTAGTCGTTTCAACGCCTGAAGTATAGCCATATTCTGGATGGCCCGGAGTTTTGGAATGCAGTTGACGGAAATTCTTTAAATCGTCGATGGAAACATCATAACCCGTCAGGTGCAGTAAGCTATAAATCAGCATAGAACCGTGGCCGTTGGATAACACAAAGCGATCACGATCAGCCCAATTAGGATTAGTAGGGTTATGATTAAGATAGTCGCGCCACAGCACTTCAGCTATGTCAGCCATTCCCATCGGTGCACCAGGATGCCCTGATTTTGCTTTCTGCACAGCATCCATGCTCAAAAAACGGACAGCATTAGCAAGGGTTTTACGAGTGGTCATTCTTTACTCCAAGTCGGATAAAAGCGTTAGTGAACTAAGAACTAATTTTCGCAGTGCAGCATACAAACCGCAATCATTAATGCCAGATAATGAAAACTATCTTAATTTCCAATTTGCATCAATTCTTTGATTTACCCCGTTGTTTTGCCGAGTTTTCAGGCTGACACAGACAACCGGAGGCGACATTGCGCAAATAAGGAAATAATTTCCCCTGATATTTGCGCAATAGAAAACCACGTATTAAACACGATACTCAATAGTTTAATCAAGGCTAAAAACGCAAGTGTTTCTGCCATATTAGAATCATGATCTGAACACGCGAACGACCTCTAACTTAAAAAAGTTACCGATTTCAAGAACGGTAAATTTCATCATTTTCATCATCAAAACAAACAAAATTCACTTGTAATGTATTTTGATTACTAGAAAAACTAGAATGAATAATATCCAGAACGATTTCAGCCGCCAGTTTTTTGGAAAATAGTAAAGATATTTATTCAGGAAGAAATAATATCTTTAACGGACTATGTATTCCCTGCTATTCAATTATATTTCTATTAAAAATATTTTCTCGATATTTATTCATATATATTATCAGAACGGTCATTTACCTTAATTGGAATTAAATATGACAAAATTAAATATTATATACCCATTGGATTTCAAGATGCAGCGCGACGGCAAGGGAATGACAAATTCGTCGGGAACGAATTTGCCCAGCCAAAGGCTGGCCTCCGGTGAAAGGCAGGAGCCTTTCATTAATCCCCTGGAGGATAGATAACTATGTGACAGGGGTGAGTGAGCGCAGCCAACAAAGCTGCAACTTGAAAGACGACAGGTATAGCCACTCCAATATCGCACAAACCATCATGCTACTAATATATGCCGATGTGGAAAAACTGATGGTACACACTGCTTACCGCCAGCGCGGAATAGATAATATATTAATGAAAATAACTCGATAGGTTGGCAGCGCTGTATCGAAAATGTGATTTTATTGAGGCTGGGAATATTCCAAATTTCGCCATTAATTTCAATGGGAAATTTTCAGGAACAACGTATTTTTATAAATTGATTTGAGATTGTATTCACGTATTCAAGATATTGCTCTTTACGTACCATTATGATTTTTTTGATAAATATGAAAAACGTGGCAGGATAGTCAAAACTTTTGAGGATTATAATAAACTATTTTATTGACCTGAAATGACCTGAAATTAAAAATCCCCGAGTTAAAAACTCAGGGATTCTAAATTCTGGCGGTGCGGACGGGACTCGAACCCGCGACCCCCGGCGTGACAGGCCGGTATTCTAACCAACTGAACTACCGCACCGCGTGGCGTTCTGGTTAAGAACGGAGTGAATGATACGGGCTATGATAAAATCCGTCAATTGCTTTTTATGGCAAAATGGTTCATTTGCACAGTTTTTAGCCTTAACAATATATTTCCTTCCATTTTGCACTATTTTGTCAATGTATCTGTTCGGATTTTGACCGCCAGAGACAACTTCCCCCTTTCTTTTCCACCAAGTCTAAGCGGGATTCATGCTGAATTAATTCTTCATCAGATGCATGAATAACTTTTAATCCAGACTGAGGGCGAGTAACTTTCTGAATTTCTGCAATCAAAGCATTGCTTGAAATTTCTCCTTCCATAGAAAAAGCCAGTGATGTTTGGCCACCAGTCATCGCTAAATAGACGTCAGCCAGAATCTCGGCATCGAGCAATGCCCCGTGGAGAGTACGTTTCGAATTATCAAGTTGATAACGGTCACATAATGCATCAAGGTTATTGCGCTTGCCGGGGAAAAGTTTCCTTGCCAGCTTCAGGCTGTCTGTAATAGTACAAAAATCCGCCGTTGGCGGAATATCACGATTCAGCTTACTAAACTCATAATCCATAAAGCCGATATCGAACGTCGCGTTATGGATAATTAATTCAGCACCGCGAATAAACTCAATGAATTCATCGGCTATATCAGCAAATAACGGTTTGTCCTGCAAAAATTCATCGCTTATGCCGTGAACTTCAAATGCCTCTGGATCAACCAGACGTTCAGGTTTTACGTAAATATGAAAATGGCGCCCCGTCAAACGACGGTTGATAACTTCCACTGCACCAATTTCAATGATGTTGTGTCCCTCATAGTGAACACCTAACTTGTTCATACCGGTTGTTTCGGTATCAAGGACGATTTGGCGGGTAATTGCAGTGCTCATAGTGTTTTTTTGTGTCAGACTTAGAGTTTTGATTAAAGATGATATAGGAAGAGTCTACCAAAGATGAACAAACAGGTAGAAATTTTCACCGATGGTTCTTGCCTCGGCAATCCCGGCCCTGGCGGATATGGCATTTTACTCCGTTACCAACAGCATGAAAGAAAAATGAGCGGAGGTTATTTTCGCACGACCAACAATCGCATGGAGTTAATGGCTGCGATTATCGGGTTGGAGACGCTGAAACACCCTTGCACCGTGACCCTGACAACTGACAGCCAATATGTCCGCCAAGGAATTACTCAATGGATCCACAATTGGAAAAAACGCGGCTGGAAAAAAGCAGACAAATCTCCCGTGATTAATGTTGATCTCTGGCAACGGCTTGATAACGCCATTTCACGACATGATATTGACTGGCGCTGGGTCAAGGGCCATACCGGGCACAGGGAAAACGAAATATGTGATGAACTGGCCCGCGCAGCCGCCAATAACCCTGCTCAATCAGATGATGGTTATATTGAAAGTGAAAATTAGCCTGTAATTATCGCCTTTATCTTTCAACGTTGTGGCAGTGAAAACATTAACGACGGTGGAAATTTTTCACTGCCCCCAACGCATTACTGAACTTTGGTTTTAACAATGTTGCTCGCATAGAGTTCAGTGTCAAAGGTATTGTCCGCTTGCGGGCAATAATCACATTCAGGCAACCAAATATTGATGCACCAGCGTTATAACAACTATCCCCGCTTTGCCACGGTAAAACATGGAAGTTCGTATGATGAATCACCTCATAGTTTAGCAGGCGGAGCCAATCCAATTGCCGAAGCATAGAAAACATTTGTGCCCGACAATCCAGTCGGCGATATATCGGTGAAATCGCTTTCCTTAATCCCAATACACTTATTGGATTAAAACCACTGATAATCAACCAGCCATCATCAATGATTATTCTATCTACCTCTCTTAACAACCAATGAGGATCAATGCTATAAGTCAACATATGCGCCAACAGGCAAGCATCGGCAGATTTAGTGGCAAAAGGAAGATAGTGGGGATCAGCCATTACATCCATATTCTGCCCTTGCAAACCGATGTTGACTTGATGTCTGACCAGACAAGAACGGCTATCAATTTCTGTACTTAAGCTACCGATTTTCAATAAATGAAAACCAAAAATCTTTGGCCACCAAGATTCCAATTGACGTTCCAGAGCGGCGCGGTAATATTCTCCCCACGGTAATTCAGCCCAAGAAACGGGAGGGGTTATTTGCTTAACTGAACGTGCTGTTTGCATGTCATCTTCCTGTCAACCTACTATAAATCTACTACGAAAATGAGGCATATGATGGAGCTTATCAGGATCTCAGCCCTTTTAGATAATTACATTTGGTTACTTTGTGATGAAGACAAGCGTTGTGTCATTATTGATCCCGCAGAATCTCAGCCTGTCATTGACATTTTAGCAGCAAATCAACTTATTCCTGTGGCAATCTTCCTGACACACCACCATCATGATCATGTTGGCGGTGTACCCGGATTACTCATAAAACACCCGGAATTACCAGTGTATGGCCCTGAAGAGACCCGAAAAAAAGGCGCAACCCAAATTGTCCACGAACATGAAACCATTGAAATCGCGCACTTCTCTTTCCGTATCATAGAACTGCCGGGCCATACACTCGGCCACATCGCGTTCTATCAAGCTCCCCACTTATTTTGCGGAGACACGTTATTTTCTGGTGGCTGTGGGCGATTATTTGAAGGCACCGCTGAACAAATGTTCTCTTCTCTTGGAAAAATTTCATCACTACCTGATGACACATTAATTTGCTGTGCACATGAATATACAGCGGCAAATATGGCATTTGCAAAAGCAGTATTGCCTGATAATCAAACCATTCACAATTATTACCAAAAAATTATTGAGCGGCGTGAAAATAGACAAGCAACAGTACCCACAACTTTACAGACAGAGAAAAAAATTAATGTTTTCTTAAATTGTCACGATATTGATTTACAAAAAAATATCGGTATCAAACCTAATTCAATATCACTTTCTTCTGTTTTTCAGCAATTAAGGGCTTATAAAGATCGATTTTGATTTTGTTGGGTTGTCTTCTGCGTAATAGGTCAGTATGATCGCTCACCTTTTAGACAAACATCAAAAGAGAACATGAAGACAAAAGCGATCTTATTCGCTTCTGTTTTGCTTGCTGGGTGTCAATCGAGTCTGCAACCAAAGGCTCCATCTCAGCAGCATACACAGAAGATGTCTTCGACGAATCAGAAAATAGACAGTATTGCAGGGCAAGAAGATTCTGCAAACTGGAAGGAGAGTCCGACAACCCAACAAGATTTATGGGGACATATCCGTGATGAGTTGAAGATGGAAATTCCTAGTAATAGCAGAGTGCTAAAGCAACAAAATTACTACATGAAACACAAGAGCTATCTCCAAAATGTGACGTTGCGGGCAGGCCCGTACATCTATTGGATAGTTGAGCAGCTTGATAAACGAAAAATGCCAATGGAATTGGTGTTGCTGCCCATAGTGGAGAGTGCTTTTAACCCCCATGCTACCTCTTACGCTAAAGCCGCAGGTTTATGGCAGATTATCCCAAGTACAGGCCGCCATTATGGTTTGACACAAGACAAATGGTACGATGCCCGGCGTGATGTTGCGGCATCAACGACTGCCGCACTGGATATGTTTGAGCAGCTGAACAAGCGGTTCAATGGAGATTGGTTATTAACCATCGCCGCTTACAATAGCGGTGAAGGCCGGGTAATGCGTGCAATCAGAGACAATGCAGCGAAAGGAAAGCCGACAGATTTCTGGTCGTTATCACTGCCACGGGAAACGATGCATTATGTTCCCAAGATATTGGCATTAAGCAACATTATTCGCCATAACAAAGAGTTCGGTTTCAAGCTACCAGAATCCAACAATCAACAAGCGTTGACCAAAGTTGAGGTGGGACAACCAATCATGTTATCCCAAGCGGCTAAATTATCTGGACTATCGTTAACATCTGTCAGAGCATATAATCCGGGTTATAAACAAGGTATGACTTCCCCTCATGGGCCGCATTACATCATGCTGCCAAAACAGAACGTCAGCCAGTTTAAAACCTCATTGACTGATGAAAACGTTCTGAAGGATATCCGCCTGTCTGTGACGCATAACGCCCGTAAACTACAACAACAAGGCCAATATACAGTTCGTGCCGGAGATACATTGTCAGCGATAGCCAAGCGCTTCAATACCACCCATAGGGATTTACAGCGATTTAATAGCCTGAAAACAGCGGATCGGCTTAAAATCGGGCAAGTGCTGAAAATCGATAATAGTGGCCCTGTCACTTATCGGGTACGTAGAGGCGACTCTTTTTCCAGCATCGCCAAACGCCATAATGTCAATCTCAATGATCTGATAAACTGGAATAAAAACATTAAAATCAAAGAAATGAAACCCGGTATAGCACTGACGCTTTATCTTAATTAAGTTGTTTTATCGTTTCCGATCTATGCTCCCTGTCTAAAAAGACAGGGAGCATAGATAAACGTATTTAAAAATAGAGGTGTGAATTGACATCATTGAAATCAGATAACTTACCTTCTACTTTTTCCGAAATTAAGGATTATCTTTTACTTCATTTTAGGTTCCAATTAAGTAGCATTCCTTATTTCGAAGCAGAAAGCCGTGACTACAACGCCATGCGTTTTAAGCTGAATGGCAAATCGATCGTTTTTCGTCAGGCTAAAACTACACCTAACAAACAGGGACAATTCGTCACTCTTTGGAAAAGGTCCACACTAGATTCAAAAATCATGCCTTTTGAACCCAGTGATAATATTGATTTCTGCTTAATCGCCACTTTTTCAGGGAATCAAAAAGGTATTTTTCTGCTCGATACACATACCCTAATAGCGAAAGGTGTTTTTTCGACATCATCAAAAAAAGGTAAAAGGGCTATTCGAGTTTACCCGACTTGGGAATCCCCTACTTCAAGACAGTCTATTCAAACACAAAAATGGCAATCTTTACACTTTATAGATTTCAATAATCAGGAAGATGCCATTGCGAGATTTAAATATCTATTTGAAAACAATAATAACCTCAGTTAATGATAATCGCTAAATAGTTCAATTTTTTCTTTAAATAGTTTAGGGATTAATTACACTCAAATATAAGAATTACTGAATGTAGATTCTCAAGATATTTTATTTTAAGATATAAACTCTATAGTTATGAACATTATAATAACATCACCTAATGTTTCTTGAATTTTAAAAATATTACAATATTAACCTTATCCCATCTCATAGGTATTTTATGAAAAAAATTGCGATTTTTATGGCATTAATTTCAGGTACAACATTCCATTCTGCAATAGCAGCAGAAAAAATCGTTGAACTTCAGAAAGTCACTGGTGTTAACGCACAAAAAGGTATTAATCTGACGATCAAATGTGCTGCTAATCCGTCCTTAAAAGTCAAAGGACTACAATCTGCTATCGATAAACTCGATATTAATCACGATGAAAACATACTTAGCTTAATTAACAATGCTAACAACAAAGACAATGTTTTCTCTCAAGGCCTTGATATTACTTTATATACTAATCAACCACTGAATAATCTCACAACTAAACAAGGGGTGAAAGTGAAAGTGGCAGCTTGTGCCGTCAATAGTGAAAGATTGGAAGTAACCGGTGAAATGGGTAGTAAAATTGATGTTGAAGGCCACACCAAACACTTAGATTTAGGGCTGGATATGGGAGCTGTATTTAATAATTCATCTCAAAAATTTAGTGCTGATTCCGCTCAAGTAAGCTTAAGTAGGGGTGCCAAAGCCTTTCTTTGCCATATTCCTGAGATTACAGGTAATCTGACAGCCGGAACCAGTATCTCTGTGGATAAAAATACAGTAGTCAAAACCAGAAATAATTTAGCCAGCGAGATTTCTACAGATTCTTGTTCTTAAAAAACGCAATTATTTCGATAGGTGAAGAAAACAGTTTCCATATTCTTCATCACTTATAGGAACTGTTACCAATCACACGTTTTTATTTCAAATAACGTTCAATTGATTTGTTTATGATTTTATCAGCCTCTGCTAAATGCAGTGTGGCGAAATCAGTCACAGCTTGGGCGAGTCGTTGCGTATACGCCAATTTCAGCAAATTAGGTGGTGTTTCGGTTTGGCGTGAATTACGCCATCTAAAAGAAATAAATTTACCTGATGACAAAATCAAGGCGGTTTGGCAGGCGGCTTATACTCAAGCACAGGGTGAGCCATAGGTTACACGCTGTGACCTGATCATTCTCTTATCGTATAAATATATACCATTTGGCAGCCCTTATGGCGAGGATATTCACTCCATACAAGGCGTCACATCGCCACTTTTATCCCGAGCTGAATTTATTTGTACACGAATTAATCAATAGTCCATTACACCAAAATCTGATACCTCTGTACCTGAATGTGGTATTCATAAAAACAACGCAATATTTTCCTCTTGGAGTTCTGTCAATAACTGTACGGATGATCAGATAAATCACTCTAGAGATGAAAGGAGTGGTATAACAAAAAGTAGCATGGTGTCATTAGTAAATATTTCCATAAAAGTAATAAGTGATAGTTACTAACTATTAAATTTTATCATTATAAAAGGAAAAAACCACTTTAACTTTTTTCCAATCAGGTGTACTGTATATACATACAGTTTTATATGGAGGCGAATATATCAGTGGAATCTCTTATGGAATCATTGGTAGCGCAACGTATTAATTTTATTGCCAGAATGGCAACAAGTTGCGAATGCAATCATGCGGAAGACAAAGAACTGGCTTTGGTTTGGATAGCGGAATTATCTGCACCTTATGAAAAAAGACTCGATAGTTATCAAAATTCGTCAAAAAACAACTTATTAGATAACGATATGTCGGGAAGTTCGGGTTCAATCGAAGAATAGATTTGGCGGAAGAACAGGATGCGAGTGGAGATACTTTTCTATAGGCAAGCTAATGTTTCTGAAGTAACCATGTCTGCACTTGAAAGTGAACTAAAAAAAGAATACTACCGCAGTATCCTGATACGCATTTTAGAATTGCAATCAGTAGCAATACCTCCGTAAGAGTGACAGAAACCAAAAATAGTAGTGAACATAACCAAATGATGGAACTTATTCAAAATGTCTGGGAGGATGATAGTTGGCTGTCGGATTAGACCCGACAGAATAGGGATATCCTCCAACAGATGGCAAGGTATTATAATAAGATAAGACAGCATAAAGGCAGGAAATTGTTTCCTGCCTTTATGCTATTTAGAGCAAATAAACGAAACTGTTGTTCATTTTTGTGCCGCCAGCCTAACAAATTCCTCTTATTGAGGCATATTCCTGAATATCCGATCATAACTCTTCGATTTACAGACTGTTTTCTGCAAAGAAAAAGGAGAGTGTATGCAAGTTATCGCACAACAAAATGAAACGGTTGATTCCATATGCTGGCGTCATTATGGACGTACGCTGGGAATGACAGAACGCATGTTACAGGCAAACCCAGGATTGGCTGATTTTGGCGCGGTATTGCCTCATGGAACAAAAGTTAAAATGCCGGAGTTCATGCCTGCAGCCAGCAAGCCCATTATCCAGCTTTGGGATTAAGAGGCATGTATGGATAAATACAGCCACGCTACTTATACCTGCGCCAGTATCACTGCCATTTTTTCCGGCCTGTCTTTATATGAATGGAGCTTTATTCTTGGGGCGTTCGCCAGTATCACCCTAGGTATTCTGACCTATCTACTCAATCGTAGGGAACAGATGAAACGAACCCTAATTTTGAAAAATATTCTGGAAAATTTGGAATTAGAACCCGCATCTAAATCGACCAAGATTGTCAGCGAGCTGATCAAACAAGCGCCGAAAGATTTGTAGTATGCAGGTGAACTGGCTTGTAGGAATTGGCACGATGAAAAAAACGCCTTTAATTGTCAGTCTGGTGATTGGTGGAATTCTTGGTTGGTGGGGACATCGTTCCTTATTTCTCAGTGAATTGGCAGGGTTGAAACAACAGCATACTGCACAGCTTGTTGCTATCAACCAACAAGCGCGTTCAGAAACGCTGGCTGCTATCCAACAAATGAAAGAAGCACAAAATCGGGCTGCGAAACTGGATGAATACTATTCAGGAAAATTAGCTCATGTTACCGAAGAAAATGCTGCTTTGCGCACTGACATTGCTGCTGGTTATCGGAGGGTGCAAATCGCCGCCGCCAACCTTGCTACCTGTCAGCTCACCCAAGACCGAAATACCAGCACCCGCAGCATGGGCGATGGAGTCCAAATCGAACTCACTGCAGAAGCTGGACGCACTATTTACGATATCCGAACCGGAATTATCCGCGATCAAACCAAATTAGACTACCTACAACAATACGTACGTGAAGTTGTTCGGCAATGTAAAGCAGAGTGATTGTGTCCCATCAAGAAAGCCTTCTTTCATTATGGAAGAAGGCTTTTATTTTGTTGATTTAAAAATATTTATTGCTGAGTTTGTATGTTGTTTCCTACAAATCCGGCTTAATGTCCGACCTGCTTTTTCATGGCATTCTTACGCCATGAACACACAACTCACTGAACTGATGCGCTTATTGCGCAACCTGATCCGAACAGGCGTCATTACCCAAGTGGACACCACAAAGGGAATGTGCCGGGTCGCGACAGGCAATCTTGAAACCAACTGGCTGCACTGGTTGACATCCAGAGCGGGAAACTCCCGCACATGGTGGGCGCCCAGTGTCGGTGAGCAGGTTTTATTACTATCCATAGGCGGAGAATTGACCACTGCCTTTGTATTGCCTGCGATTTTTTCAGATGAGTTTCCGGCACCATCAACCTCTCCTGAAGCGACACATATTACGTTTCCGGATGGTGCAGTGATGGAGTATGAACCGCAATCCGGCGCATTGACTGTGACTGGCATCAAAACCGCGACAGTGACTGCTTCGGATTCCGCCCATATTACCGCGCCGGAAATTACCTGTGTCGCCAGCACCCGAATCACGCTGGATACACCGGAAGTCATCTGCACGCAGCTAATGAGCACAGGCAATTTGATTGTGCGCAACGGCGGCAAAATGACGGGCAATATTGAACACACCGGAGGCACATTCAGTTCCAACGGCGTGGTCGTGGATTCCCATAAACACACCGGCATCAGGTCAGGCGGTGACACATCAGGAGGCCCCGTATGATGTATCTGGGTATGAACCGGCAAACAGGCCGGGAGTTGACAGATCTGGCACACGTCCGGCAATCCGTCAGCGATATTTTATTAACCCCCGTGGGCAGCCGTATCGCGCGTCGTACCTACGGCTCTTTGCTGCCTGAACTGATCGACTGGCCACAGAACCCGGCGCTCCGGCTTCAGGTCATGGCGGCCAGTTATACCGCAATCAGTCGTTGGGAACCCCGTGTGACGCTAACGTCCATCACGATGGAAACCGGACAGGACGGCAAAATGGTGGTGGATATCACGGGTACTTATCATCAATCCGCCAAGGAATTTTCACTTTCTATTCCGGTGAGGTAAAGCATGCCAACAATCGATTTAAGCCAGTTGCCACCACCGGATGTGGTTGAGCCACTGGATTACGAACAACTGCTGGAAGAGCGCAAAAAGGGATTGATATCGCTCTATCCAGAAGATCAGCAAGACGCTATCGCCCGTACCTTGCAATTGGAATCTGAACCTTTGGTCAAGTTGCTGGAAGAGAACGTTTATCGCGAGTTGCTTTTGCGTCAACGGGTTAACGAAGCTGCCAGAGCAGTGATGGTGGCCTATTCGACAGGCAGGGATTTAGATCAACTGGGCGCGAACAATAATGTATCCCGCATGGTTCTCAGCCCTGCGGACAACTCAACCGTACCACCCACTCCGGCAGTGATGGAATCTGACAACGACTACCGCATACGCATTCCGCAAGCTTTTGAGGGCTTGAGTGTTGCTGGCCCAGTCGGTTCTTATGAATACCATGCCCGCAGTGCGGATGGTCGTGTCGCGGATGCCTCGGCAATCAGTCCGTCGCCGGCTAACGTCACCGTGACCATTATGTCGCGTGAAAATAAGGGAATCGCTTCCAAAGAGCTGCTGGATAAAGTCGAAAAAGCACTGAACGACGAAAACATACGTCCGGTGGCGGATCGCCTGAAAATCCAGTCAGCGAACATTGTGGAATATGAAATTGATGCGGTGCTGTACATCTTCCCGACACCGGAATCAGAACCTATCCGCAAGGCCGCTGAGCAGAAATTGAAACACTATGTTGAAGCGCAGCATCGTCTGGGGCGTGACATTCGCTTGTCGGCTATTTATGCGGCACTGCATGTAGAAGGTGTCCAGCGCGTGGAACTTAAAACACCGCTGAAAGACGTCGTGCTGGATAAAACTCAGGCGTCTTACTGTACCAAAACCACACTGACGATGGGAGGCTCGGATGAGTGATCGCCTTCTGCCTATGGGCTCGACTCAGCTAGAACTGGCTGCGGCCAAAGCCTGCGCAGAATTGCAGAATATCAAAGTCCCTCTCCGCGAACTGTGGAATCCGGATACTTGTCCTGCATCGTTGTTGCCCTATCTGGCATGGGCTTGGTCGGTAGATCGCTGGGACGAAAATTGGCCTGAGAGCACCAAAAGGGAAGTGATCAAAAACTCGCTGTTCCTGCATAAACATAAAGGAACGATTGGTGCGATTCGACGGGTAGTTGAACCGTTGGGTTATCTTATCCGCGTCAAAGAGTGGTGGCAGACCAACGATGCTCCCGGCACCTTCCGGCTGGATATTGGAGTACTGGAGAGTGGCATTACTCAGGAAACATTTAATGAACTGGAAAACCTGATTTTTGATGCCAAGCCAGTGAGCCGACATCTGATTGGGTTGGATATCAACTTAGATACACGCGGTGAATATCACTACTCGGCAGCGACATACAGTGGCGACGAGCTGACAGTTTACCCCTATTTCCCGGAACAAATCACGGTAGCCGGCTCAGAAACCGTGGGCGCGGGCATACATATTATTGATGACATGAGGATTAGACCATGAGTACCAAATTTTTTGCGCTGCTGACACAGCTAGGCGCAGATAAATTGGCAAATGCCGCAGCACTGGGTACTAAAATTGAAATTACCCATATGGCCGTTGGTGATGGTGGTGGCAGCCTGCCGACACCGGACACCAAACAAAACAAACTGATTAACGAAAAACGTCGTGCAGCGATCAACACGCTGAGCATCGATCCTAAAAACACCAACCAGATCATCGCAGAGCAGGTTATCCCTGAAAACGAAGGCGGTTGGTGGATCCGTGAAATCGGCCTGTATGATAAAGACGGCATTCTGATCGCGGTAGGTAATTGTGCAGAAACCTACAAACCCCAATTGCAGGAAGGCTCCGGCCGTACCCAGACGATCCGCATGATCCTGATTGTCAGCAGCGCTGATTCGGTGACGTTGAAAGTTGACCCATCTGTGGTTCTGGCGACGCGTGAGTATGTGAATGACTCTATCCAGAAACACGCGAACAGCCGTAACCATCCTGATGCGACGCTGAAAGAAAAAGGATTTGTGATCCTGAGCAGCGCAGTAGACAGCAATAGCGAAACTTATGCAGCAACACCGAAAGCGGTGAAAGCAGCTTATGATTTTGCTAATGCAGCGAATAATAATGCGAATGGCCGTCTGGAAAAAAACAAGAATGGTGCAGATGTAACTGATAAAGATGCATTTAACCGTAATATTGGTTCAGGCAGAGCATTCAGCGGAGAAATTACTATCGGTGGCGGAGGTACTTGGACAACTGCGGAGTTTATTGAGTGGCTTAAAAGTAAAGGTGCTTTTAATCACCCTTATTGGATGTGTAAGGGCACATGGTCATATGCCAACAATAGAAAGATTACTGATACTGGTTGCGGTTTAATCCATTTAGCGGGCGCTGTTGTGGAAGTCATGGGTATTGAAGGTGTAGTGACGATCCGTGTTACGACAGCTCCTACATCGGTAGAAGGTTGCATTCCGAATGCACAATTTACTTATGGAAACCATGGTAACGGTTATCTGCCAAGCTGGAGAAGGGATTATAACACTGCTAATAAACCTACTGCCGATGAGGTTGGTGCGTATTCTAAAAGTGAAACAGACACGCGAGTGAATGAAGCTAAAGATTTGGCAAATGCTCGTCTGGAAAAAAAACAAAATGGTGCTGATATTCCAAACAAAGATGAGTTTGTGAAAAACCTCGGTTTAACAGAAACCAAAAAACAAGCCCAGAATGCGGTGCCGAATACGAGAAAGATAAATGGAAAATCGTTGGTAGAGGATGTGACCCTGAGTGCCGAGGATATAAAAGGGGAAGCGCGTTTTAACACCACAATTGACCTGACTGGATTGAGCAGTGACCGCTATTACCCTGTGTGGTGGCAGTTTCCAGCAAATAATGGAGCTAACTCATGGTTGACTATTCATCGCTGGTATCCGGAAGATCGGGAAAAAGAACCCTTTGGTAAAGGGATAACCCATCTGGCTGGATTATCATTGCAGATTGAAGGGGGGGATGTTCCTTGGGGTGGAGATTCTCAATACCTGAATATTAAGCGTATCAGTCAAACTTACCGTAAGACGGTCAAAAATATTCGTTATGGTATGATGAGTATTGCTAGGCCTATTGATGGGAAATATCCGCTTTATCAGGGTGCTAAGTCTGGTAATATTGTCGAATGTAAAAGGTATAGTGGTTGTTATTTACGGGGCGGTTTGACTTACCATGTGACGAGCAATTTTTCCGATATTCGTTATTCCCGTAAAGATGGTGAAGTTGAAATTTCTCGTGCTCTGGCATCCGATAATAATTTTGAAATTAAGTGGACAGCTAAATCCTATTCCATTGATGATCCTATATTAGAAAAGGATTATGATGATATGGTAACACCTTACGCATATGATCTTTCAGATATACTGTATCCAGTAGGAATAGTCGTATGGTTTGCTCAGAATAAAAATCCCAATACTCTTTTTCCTAAAACACAATGGAAATATATTGGTGAAAATAAAACAATCCGTTTAGCTAATCAAAACGGTACCAATGTGCTATCTGCTGGTGGGAATGATTCAGTAACACTCACAGGATCACAAATTCCATCACATAATCACTCGTTTAGTGCAACTACCAGCAGTTTTGATTATGGGACGAAGACCACTAACTCTAATGGAAATCACTTCCATGATAGTGGATGGGGGGAAGCTTCTGGTGCCCGATATGGAATTTATGATAATACGAATAATAATGTAGGTTCTGCTAGAACTGATCACGATAACTATAAGTATAAAACTAGCACTGAAGGCGCTCATTCTCATGCAGTACACATTGGAGCGCATACTCACTCGGTTTCAGGTACAACGGGAAATTCTGGTAGTAGTTCAGTTATAAATATTACAAACTCATATATTATGTTAATGGGATGGTATAGAATTTCCTAATTCAATTAATTTATTACAATATTATTTTCTTAAAGGAAAAAATTAAAATCATGCCTAAAAAAATCATAAACAATTCTCCAAAATGGCGCTACACCTTACGCACCAATAATTCATTATATAACAATTTGTTAAAGTGATTTATGTGTAACATGGTTGTGAATGGTTATTTATAATTAACATTAAATTACAGAAATAATAAGTTTGTATTTTCAAATTAAACATAGGGGTATAGGTTAAAGTAATTACAGGGTATTAACCCTGTAATTACTTATTATTATTATAAATAACTTAAAAGACCATATCATTAATTTTCTTTAGGTCTTTCCGGCCATTTTATATTTGGGATAACAGTACAATCAATTCGGTTAAGCATTACACGATATCGTTTCCATTCTGCCAGAGTTTTAACTTCCTTGTCTGTTTCTATATTAAGCTCTACAGCGTCTTGCAGAGGTAATATCACAGAGTTAGTTTCATTCAGTAACTTTCTCTTTTTCTCTTGAGCCTGAATAATTAACTCATCTTTTGTGTATTCACGTGGGACAATACTACCATTGATATACTGCCAGTTTCCTGAAATATCTACATCTTTGGGTAATGACTCCACTTCAACAATACTTCCATTATCTGGGCATATAGCCGAGGCATCTTTGTTTATTGCACAAATAACATTTTTGGAGTTATATTTTACTTTGTAAGTGTTTTCTTGAAATTTGGATATAATTTTATACCAATCATCGTCATTTTCACTACTATAGAATATAGCTCTGAATTTTCGTCCAATCTCTTTTTCTTCTTCAGTATTAGGCGAATATTTTTTGAAGTTTTTTAAATGTAGCACTATAAAGCTCCTATATTATGCCAAACTCCATTAATGAGTTTTTGAATAGGGCGGCGATATGTAGTATCGGGAAATTCATCTCTATTATAATTAGAAATACCGGTGATAACATATGGAGGCGTGTCGGTGTATCCAACCCCACGCCAAAGTTGTGCATGTTCCACGGTACCTAAGCGAATATCTTGCACAAAAGTACTATTAACGTAATCCCATGTGGCTCTCCCATTTACTTGTTCAATAATGGCATCCCATAACCATTTATTGCCCCAACGACTTCCCCAGATATTTCCATCTGTAGCTATTCTTGTTCCAGTACCACCAATAAGCAAATCACCATTAATTCTTGTTTCATGACCTAATAAAACTTTCCCTGTTTCCATATTTATAGAAAATGGTCTAAAGCCATTCCATGAACCTTTTGAGTCATTTTTATTTGTTTGTAAAATATAGAAATCACTCCCATCTAAACGTAAAAATACACCATATCCACCAGCTTCAATTCGGTAATTGTCCATTACAGATGATGATATTTGACCACTTAAAGAGCCTCCTGTAATAGGCAGTGCCCCGACATCTACTGCTGAAGGTTTATTTTTAGTGGTATAAAACTCCGTCCATGATTCTTCAAATCCAAATCTATCTCTAGCTGAACGATATGCTATACCATTATTCTTATATTGGGTTCTTAACTGGAGAGCCGGGGTACTGCCAGAATCCACATTAAAATGAACAACAAGTAGGCTATCGCCACTTCTTGAAGTAATATAAGAACCTGATACTGCATTCCACGGTACACCATTTTCTCCTTGAACAGTGGCTGTAGCTCCTCTAGAAAATGCCCCAACACTTCCCGCATCCAGAGTAATATCACCACTAAGTGTTTTCCCATTCACTTTTCGTGTATTCGGCACCGCATTCTGGGCTTGTTTTTTGGTTTCTGTTAAACCGAGGTTTTATAGAACCCCATATGAATACACATTAAAGCTGATAACGATAAACAAAAGGCAATAAACAAAAGAGTAATAAGCAAAGAAACAACTATCTTATAGTTCAATTAATATTCAATATCTCAATTTATAGAAACATCAGATAACAAGAACAAAATACAAACAAAAATTGGCTATTTTTAGTGCTTTTTTTTCACCCTACACCGTATCTGAGCGAAAAATTCTCATATGTATTAAATCCAGCAATAGCACATTTTTTAGTCTTGTTATGTGACTACGATAGGACTACAATTCATATCTACTATGTAAAGAAAGGGGGACTTTAATGGCTAATGAAACTTATGTCAGAGCGAAAATTGATCCTAAAACTAAAGAACTTGCAACCATAGCACTTCAGTCTATGGGGTTGACCGTAAGCGATGCTATTCGCATGTTGATGGTGCAGGTAGCGGAAAAAAATACACTGCCTTTTAAAGTAAAAGGAACTAATTATCGGAATGCTTCCCGCACAAAAGCGGCTATTAAACAGCTTGAAAGCGGTAAGGGTAAAACGTTTGACAGTGTTTCTGCTTTCATGGATGACCTGAACAATGATGAGGAAGATTAGTCGTTCTTCTGAGTTCAAGAAGGATTATAAGCGTGCGAAGAAAGGTAGATATCGCGCAACTATCGATGAAAGTTTAGTTGAAATATTGGATATTTTGGTAAACGATAAACCAATTCCGACAAGATACGTCGATCACCCACTAAAATGTGATTGGCGGGGTTTCCGAGATTGCCATCTTCACCCAGATCTACTGCTGATTTACAAAAAAGTTGGCAATACCATTTTGGAACTTGCCCGATTAGGCTCTCATAGCGAGCTATTCTGATAACTCTTGTCTAAACCGTCCGCTGGGGCGGATTTTTTTATCTGTTGGAATTCCTAAAACACCAACCAATTGATTATTAACAAAAATTTCATTACACATTTGTACCTTCCCCTACACATCCCCAATCGAATGATTTCCCCCGTCCAATCCGCCAATATATCGGCACACCTTAACAGGAGAACCGCTAATATGGCACAAGATTATCATCACGGCGTCCGTGTACAGGAAATTAACGAAGGTACTCGTACCATCACTACCGTTAGCACTGCTATCGTAGGTATGGTTTGTACTGCTCCTGACGCAGACGAAAAAACATTTCCATTAAACACTCCAGTTCTGATTACTGACGTTATGAGCGCCAGTGGTAAGGCTGGGAAGAAAGGGACTTTGTCCGCATCACTGAAAGCAATCGCAGCTCAGGCTCAACCTGTCACTGTTGTTGTCCGTGTTGCTGAGGGCGAGTCTGAAGAAGCAACCATTTCTAATATCATCGGTGGTGTTACTGATGCAGGTAAGAAAACCGGTATGCAGGCACTCTTGGCGGCGCAAAGCCAGCTCGGTGTTAAACCACGCATTCTGGGTGTTCCGGGTCTGGATTCAAAAGCGGTTGCTGTTGAACTGGCAAGTATCGCTCAGAAGCTGAAAGCAATTGCCTATATCAGCGCTTATGGCTCCAAAAATATCTCAGAAGTGATCAAGTATCGCGACAACTTCAATCAGCGTGAACTGATGCTGATTTGGCCTGATTTTTTGAGCTGGGATACTGTTACCAATAGCGAAGCTACCGCTTATGCGACTGCTCGTGCTCTGGGTCTGCGCGCCAAGATTGACCAAGAAACCGGCTGGCATAAAACTCTGTCCAATGTTGGTGTCAACGGTGTGACTGGCCTGTCTGCTGATGTTTTCTGGGATCTGCAAGATACCGCAACTGACGCTAATCTGCTGAACAAAAACGGCATCACCACGCTGATCCGCAAAAACGGCTTCCGTTTCTGGGGTTCCCGCACTTGTGCTGATGATCCACTGTTTCAGTTTGAAAGCTACACCCGTACCGCCCAGGTTCTGGCTGACACCATGGCTGAATCACACATGTGGGCTATCGATAAACCTCTGACTCCATCACTGGTGCGCGACATTATCGAAGGCATTAATGCCAAGTTCCGTGAACTGAAAGCCGGTGGTTATATCATTGATGGCCGTTGCTGGTACGACGATAAAGCCAACGACAAAGACACCCTGAAAGCAGGAAAACTGACCATTGATTACGACTATACACCTGTACCGCCACTGGAAAACATGATGTTACGCCAGCGCATTACAGATAGTTACCTGATGGATTTCGCTAAAAGTATCAACAAATAAGGGGCTAACTGATGGCATTACCTCGCAAACTTAAATACCTGAACTTATTCAATGACGGCAACAACTATCAGGGCATCGTGGAAGAACTGACCCTTCCTAAGTTAAGCCGCAAGCTGGAAGCCTATCGCGGAGCCGGCATGAACGGCAGCGCAATGGTGGATCTGGGGCTGGATGAAGGCGCACTGGATGCGGAATTCACTCTGGGCGGCGTAGAAGCTCAACTGTACAAACAATGGGGCATCGCAAAAGCCGATAGCATCATGCTGCGCTTCGCAGGTTCTTTTGAACGTGATGACACTGGTGACGTCGTTGCAGTTGAAGTTGTGATGCGTGGTCGCTTCCAGGAATTCGATCACGGCACTTATAAACAAGGTGATAACACTCAGACCAAAATCACCGCTAAAAACACTTATTTCAAACTGACATGGGACGGAGAAGAACTGATTGAAATCGACACCATCAATATGGTTGAGAAAGTAGGTGGTGAAGATCGTCTGGAACAGCACCGTCGCGCTATCGGTCTTTTTTAATCGCTTCTTTTAGCAATTAGCTTTTTTAAAACTTATTTCCTGTCTCTTCATATTTGTTGAGACAGGTTATCTATCGGATAAACAAGGTTGAACCATGACAGAAACACTGAACACTCAAAATGATGATCTGCGCATTATCGAACTGGAAGCTCCACTGGCTCGGGGCAACGGCGAAATCACGGAAGTGATGATCCGTAAACCTAACAGTGGTGCACTGCGCGGTGCACGTTTACAGGCACTGCTGGAAATGGATGTGGATTCTATGCTGCTTGTCCTGCCGCGTGTTACCACCCCCGCATTGACCAAAAGTGACCTGATGATGATGTCACCGGGTGATCTGATTAATCTCAGTGTGGAGGTGGTCAATTTTTTGTTGCCGAAGTCGGTCAAGTCCGATTCCCAGAACGATTAACCGTTGATGAATTGGTGGCAGATATCGCCACCGTTTTTCACTGGTCTCCGGCAGTCACAGATGAAATGTCACTGCCGGAACTATTGGACTGGCGACATCGGGCCATTTTAAGAAGTGGTGCAGAAAATGAGTAATATACAGTCACAGCTTGATAGGGTACTTAGTGCCGTTGGAAAACTGACCAGTTCATCTAAATCTTTTCAACGCTATCAGAAGAAACTGTCGGATACCGTAGACAAAATCCATAACCAATTTAAAAAACTTAATAAAACCGCAGAGCTTTTAAAGCCTATCGTCGGATATGCGCAGGAAACTGCGCGTATGCGTTCTGATTTCAAAACCTATTATCAATCTATCAAACAATATCTGTTTGCCCGAAATAACGCTCCCCAAATAATACAATCAGAGGCGGTTTCCCAAGCCGGTAGCATTGTTTATGCCACTCAGAATGTGATACAGGAAAATATCTCGAACAAGAAATTCGAATTGAATATCAGTTTTGGCGGTGGTGGTGACGGTGGTGAGGATGATGCACTGGATCTTAAAGGAATATGGGATGCGCTCAAGACGATATTTAAGGGAATTAAATTACTTTTAAGAGGCCTTGGTACAGTCTTTATGTGGCTTTTACGGACCGTGGGAAAAGTTCTTTTGGCCATTGGTCGCTTATTCTTAAGGGTGCCTATTCTGGCACTTATTGCTGCCATTGCTATTGCTGCCATTTATATTTGGAAAAACTGGGATTCATTGAAAGAAAAGTTTCTTACCCTTTGGGAAAATATAAAAACTATATTCAGTAATGCATGGCAGGGAATAAAAGAACGTGTTGGGAAGGCATGGGAAAGTATTAAACAGTTTTTTATGGGTGGTGGGTTATTCGGGGTTATTTACCGTAACTGGGATACGATTAAACAGTATGCCTCTTCTGTTTGGGAATGGATCTCCAACAAAATAGGTGGTGTCTGGGAAAGTATCAAGTCAGGGCTGTCCCAGAAATGGCAGGCAATGAGCCAATATGTTTCCACGGTCTGGGAAGGGATTAAGGTCAGGCTCAGTGGTGTTTTCGAACCCGTGAAACAGCGCTTTTTGGGGATCTGGGACAGTATCAAGTCTGATTTGTCGCAAAGATGGCAGGCGGTCAGCCAGTATGTTTCCACGGTCTGGGAAGGGATTAAGGCCAGGCTCAGCGGTGTTTTCGAACCCGTGAAGCAGCGCTTTTTGGGGATCTGGGACAGTATCAAGTCAGGACTGTCCCAGAAATGGCAGGCGATGAGCCAATATGTTTCTACCGTTTGGGAAGGGATTAAAACTTCACTAAGCAACATCTGGGAACCGGTAAAACAGCATGCATTGGAAGCATGGGAGAATATTAAAACTTACCTCTCTGAAAAATGGGAAAGTATTAAGCAGAACGTTCTTCTGGTATGGGAAGGAATAAAAAATATAATCAGCGGTGTTTGGGAATCAGTAAAACTTAGTGCAATGGAATATTGGGAGAGTATTAAAACTTCCTTGTTGGAAAAATGGGAATTACTTAAACAAAGTGTTGTTGAAAAATGGGAAAGTATAAAGACAATAATCAGTGGTGCCTGGGATACTGTTTCTAAAAACACCTTGGAAGTTTGGGAGAATATTAAAAAATCAATTTCAGATAAGTGGGATGAAATTGTCAAAAATATCAGTGAAATTCCAGAGAAATTAAAAAATTCCGGTTCTGATATGATTGAATCCTTACTGAATGGTATTAATGAAAAATGGGAAAATCTGAAAGGTAAGTTTTCTAAAATTACTGATCTGTTTAAATTCTGGAACTCAGATAATGAGGAAATAAAACAGAAAATAACAGTAGCTCAGGAAATAACAACCAATAATGGAACGGGGATTAAACAATCAGTTGATCTTAAGCCTATTGATCCCCTACTTCGCGATAAAGGTGGTCCGGTTTCTGCTGGGAAATTTGCTATTGTCGGTGAACGGGGTCCTGAAATTATCAGTGGGTCAACAAATGTGACCAGTAGAGTAAAAACGGCACAGCTTGCGGCTTTGGGGTTTGCTGTCAGCTCAATGTCATTGCCTGTTGCGGCTCAGGATGCACCGTTGCACGCACAAAGTTTGCCAGCTTACGCTTATGAAGAAGTTCAGGCAAAACAGATGCGGAACCAACCACAGAAGCAAACCAGCGCAGCACCACAGTATAACATCTATGTCTATGGCTCTCAGGGGCAGTCTGCACAGGATATCGCCCGTATGGTCAGACAGGAACTGGAACAACGAGAACGTATGCAGCAAGCCCGTATGCGTAGCTCACTTTCTGACAGAGGAGAAGATTTCTTATGATGGCCGCACTTGGTTTATTTGTTTTTATGTTGAAAACCACGCCGTATCAAAGTTTTCAATATAAACAAAGCTGGAGACATGCTTTCAATAGCCGTGTGGGAGCACGGCCTGCATGGCAATTTATTGGTCCAGATAACGATACAGTAACGTTGTCGGGGGATCTTTATCCTGAACTGACTGGTGGTTCGCTTTCACTGGCGGCATTGAAATTGATGGCGGACAGTGGCAAAGCATGGTCTTTGATTGATGGCAGTGGTGCGATCTACGGCATGTTTGTCATTGAAAGCATTGATGAGACGAAAACGGAATTTATGTCAGGCGGCGCGGCAAGAAAAATCAGTTTTACCCTGACTTTGCGGCGTGTTGATAACAATTTGTTTGAAATGTTGGGCGATTTACAGGATCAACTTTCTGACATGAAGAACAAATTGCCTAAATCTCTGGATGATCTTTCCAAACTGAAGGATGAGGGCATGAAAAAAATTAAAGGATTCCTCCCATGATGGATTTTAAACAATTTATGCCAAAAACGGATTGGGTTCCCCAATTTGATTTAGTCACTGGTACAGAAGGAGCACCAGCTTTTCGTCTGGAGACTAATAACAAGGATATCACAGGAAAAATCCAATCACGTTTGATGTCTTTGACACTGACAGATAACCGTGGTTTTGAAGCAGACCAGCTCGATCTCGAGCTGGATGATTCAGATGGCAAACTTGATCTGCCTTCCAGAGGGAATATTCTGACATTGGAATTGGGTTGGTACGGGCAGGCTCTGACACCGAAAGGTAAATTTGTAGTTGATGAAATCGAACATAGCGGTGCGCCTGATAGGCTCACCATTCGTGCTCGTAGTGCGGATTTACGTGGTAAGCTGAATACTAAGCACGATAAGTCTTATCATAAGCAGACGATAGAGAACGTTGTCAGTACGATGGCGGTAAAAAATAAATTGAAATTTCTAGTCGGGAAGGAATTGAAAGATATTATTGTGCATATCGATCAGACCAATGAATCTGACTTGAGTTTTCTGACTCGTCTGGCACAGCAAGAAGGAGCAATTGCCTCCATTAAAAATGGAGTATTACTGTTTATTCTCCAAGGGCAAAATAAATCATCAAGTGGTGAAAAGCTTCCGGTGGTTGAGATTACCCGTCAAGTTGGTGATAGTCATCGGTTCTCACTCTCTGATCGTGATGCTTATACTGGGGTTGTGGCAAAATGGTGGGATATTCGTACTGCCTCTGAACAGACAATTGAGTATCAGCGAGAGGAATCGAAGAGTCTGAAAGTTGAAGTATCCGTTAGTTATAGCGGCGGGAACGGATCTTCGGATGAAGACTCACGGAAGGAGGGTAAAAAGAAAGACGGTAACAAAAAAGATAAACAAAAAGGAAGAGGAAAACTTGATGCCTTGAAGGATGCAGCAAAAGCAAGGAGTACTGTTTTAAACCTTCCAGGTTCAATGGGTTTACTGAATGCGAAAAGTGGTGGTGGGGGTTTGAGTTTCGATGGCAGTCTTTCTTATGAGTCAGAAGAATCATCATCACTTAAATCCCATCAAACAACCACAACCCAGCAGACAGCACAAAAATATATGTCAGGCACAAAGGGGAATGTTTTAACGCTTTCCCGCATATACCACAACAAGGAAGACGCAACGCGTGCTGCTGAGGCTGCCTGGCTAAAAATGCAGAGAAGGGCTGCACAGTTTGCAATCACTTTAGCTAAGGGACGGGCAGACCTTTATCCTGAAATGCTGGTTAAAATTGATGGATTCAAGGAAAAAATCGATGGCATGGACTGGACGATAGTGAAAGTGACTCACAATCTCAATGATAGCGGGTTTACCACCACATTGGAGCTTGAAATTAAGATTGATGGGGTCGTGGCTGAAAAACCGGAAGATCCCGAAATAAAAACTTGATCTCAATATGAGATCTTTGGTATATTGTTCACCAGACGAGATGATGTTATTTCAAGAAAGGTGAACAATATGATTAAGTGTCCTCTGTGTGGTCAGTCAGCGCATACTCGTAGCAGCTTCGAGCATTCAAGCGAAACAAAGGAGCGCTATAACCAATGTCAGAACATCAATTGTGGAGCAACGTTCGTCAGCCATGAAACCTTTGTACGTTTCATTTCTAAGCCAGGTGAAGTCCAAAATGTCACGCCCCATCCAAAGGCAAGCACTAAGAGACAACCTCGTCAGAAAGCCGCTGTCGCGCAGTAATTAATGTAAAAACATAAATAACGAAAAAACATTGCTCCAATTTTTGCCACCGTTATGGTGGCTTTTTTGTGGATGTTTGGTTGGATTTAGTTCTCTAAATGAGAACCTCATATGACGCCCACTTGTTGACAAAGTAGGCGTTAAAACCATTGGCAGGGTTACTTCAGAGATTCCGTCTGCAAAATCCTTTGCATTTCATCTTTGATGTGTAGTTTTTCTTTTTTCAGACGTACAACTTTATCGTTGTAGCCAGTGCCATTTGGCCCTTCCAGTTGGACTATCTCTTGGTCAAGTCGGTTATGTTTTTCAAACAAAGATTGGAAACGGGGATGTGATTCTTTTAGATTGGATACTAAATCGCGATATTCTGGAAACATGAGACCTCCTAGACGAAATTTACTACTACACCGTAAGTGTAGCAGCCCATTGTAATCTCAGATTTGAGAGATATCACATAAAAAAAATGTGGTACCACCTGTTCACTTGATCAATGATTAAAAAAAATCAATATTTATTCTAAATGAACAATTTTGTTTTTTACATAATTTATTTAAAAATCAGTGTATTGATAAAAAAACATAATTTCCCTTAGTATTTTTGTTGTTATGATTCAATCTCCTTTTTAAATACAACCAGAGGTGATATATGAAAAAATATCTATTTCCTTTAGCTGCTTTGATGGTATCGACTTCTGTTTTAGCTGACAAAAAACTTGAAGATATCGCTCCTTATCCTGCTCCTGCTGAAGGCATGGTACGTAGTGTGATTGACCTTCCCAAGCATGAAAATGAAAGAAACTACAAGGTTGAATTGATTATTGGCAAGAACATACTGGTGGATTGTAACAAGCACTGGTTTGGCGGCAATCTGGAGACAAAAGTACTGGATGGATGGGGATATAATTATTATGAACTGGATAAAGTCTCCGGCCCATTCTCAACAATGATGGCATGTCCAAATCAAGAAAAAACAAGGAGTTTTGTTCAGGTTTACTTAGGTAAAGATGCGTTGATAAACTATAACAGCAAATTACCTATTGTAGTGTATACACCAGAATCAGTTAAAGTAAAATATCGTATTTGGCAAACTTCAGATGAAGTCAATACAGCTGTAATTAAATAAGTCATTGAGCAGATATACCCGATAGATTTCGGGTCGTGGCCAACAAAGCTACAGCTTGAAATATTAGGGTTATAAATCAACAACCTGAGTTTTTGTTATATTAAACTCAGGTTGTTTTATTTGTGGCATAAATATTCTTTTTCGATATTTATTATCAAATAGTTGAATCGTATCGGTGTTAACCATCATTTCTTGAAATCAATTAGGTTAATGCGCGGGCAGCCCGGATCAAGCTTTGTCCAATATAACCATTTTTTGATGTTATTCCGGGTAATACCAGATAGTAACCTCCGCCGAATGGTTTGATATAGCGCTCTAATGGTTCACCGTTTAACCGATTTTGTGTGTCGATAAAACCTTTTTTCAGATCATTTTGGAATGAAACAAAAACTAATCCCATATCCAGCTGCCCAGTTGATGTTAATCCCAGTGAGTAACTATAACTACGGCGACGTAGTTTGGAAACATGGCGTTGCGGATTGCGCGGTTCTGCCCGGCGCATATGTGAATCGAACAAAACTCTGTCACCGTGCGGATCGTGATTAAACGCAGGATCGTCATGTTCATGCTGTTTGCCTATCGGTGCTCCGCTATCTTTATAACGACCAAAGTCATTTTCCTGATCTTCGAGCGGTGTCCGATCCCAGAAGTTAAGTGCGAAACGGATCAGGCGGACGGCTTGATAACTGCCATTTTCTATCCATGATGGCTCTTTCTGGTTGATCCAGACCAGATCATTCATCAGAGCATCATCCTTGGCATCTGCATTGCCTGTGCCGTCTTTAAAACCGAATAAGTTGATGGGAGTTGTTCGGCATTCGATATCCCGTGCCGGTAAAAAACCGTCAATTTTCCATTGTGGTGCCACCACACCGGAAAGATGGCGTAACATATCCCGAAGCGCATAAATCACTGTTTCCCGACTATTGGCACAGAACTGCAATAGAATATCCCCGCCGCACCATGCTGCTTCTAGCTGATCATTCGGGAAAGCCGTCATTGCAACGAATTTTTTGGGCTTCAACGACGTTAATCCGAAACGGCTATCAAACAATGAATACCCTAATGATACGGTAATGGTCAGTTCATCCGCGTACAAATAGGTGCCGAGGATCCCGGATTCTGCGGGCGGCATACGATCATTGGTCATTTTTCCAGCCTGACGGTTTTGTGTTAGCCGGGCAATACAGTCAGTTAATCGTTTAAATACCGTTTCCACTTCATCCAATGTTGATACTGTCAGATTGAGCGAAAGAAATATCGCTTCTTTTTGTTCCGGTGTGATGACACCGGCCTGATGTTTTCCCTGATAAGGAATCGCATGTGCACGGGTGCGGTTATCACAAGCCGCTGTCTCCGATGTAGCCACCGCAGGCAGGCTCAGTGCACCACCGGATAAGAGTACACCTCCCGCTCCCAGCAATTTCAGCGTTGCTCGTTTGCTGACACAAATCGGCTCATCATGGCCTGATTCTTTTGTTTTTCCCTGTTTCATAGTTTATTCCGGTACTTGTAGTACACATCAATGTTCAGTTCTGCACGCAGTTGAGATAACGATTCCGCCAGTTGAGATGCCATGGCATAAAGCTGTTGTTTGTCCTGATGCTGAAATCGCTCGTAACTCAGATAGTTTCCCTGCGGATCGCGGAAATGAGCCATCAGTGCATCAATAGCAGCAAACTGCGTGTTCAGTGATGACACGGTTTCTGTCGATAAAAAAGGTGTCAGACCATCAACAACCCGGCGTGAACCCTGTAGATTTGCCACTATGTCAGAAAGATCACTGCGGCTATACCGATTTTCATCCCCACCCAGTTTGGTGGCTAAAATCAGTTCAATGCTGTCATCCGCGGATTGAACCAGTTTTGCAATCGGCAAGGTTTCAATGGCGACACGCTGCTTCAGATCCTGAATATTACGCCGTAATACCTGCACCGACTCCAGTGCATCTGCCCGATTTTTGGTTGAGAACAACGCGTATTCAACACGATGAAATCCGATAAATTTCGGATCTTGCTCTTGTTTGAGAAAATAGCTTGCGTGCGGATTGATGACCCGATCCGCATGACCGAAAGCCACCACGGCTGTACGGATGGTTTCGTAGTCATAGTGCGCCTGTATATAGGCCCGCTGAGCGGCTTGCCAGTCATCGGCTTCCAGTGCATGCTGCAATGCCATTAACTGGGTTTCAATGGCCGCAACCTGTCCGGTCATCGTTTTCATATACGCGGCGATAACAGGTTGATATTGAACAGGTGTCGGGATGTCACCTTTTGCAATAATGACTTCATTGCCCACATTTGGTATTCCCGCCCGATATTTGTCAGCCAGCGCGGGTGCAATCAGCAGTAAGCTCAATCCTGTGGCGGCCATTATTTTACGTAGCATGGCGACGTCCCTGACGGCTGAACAGAGCGATAACTACCAGCCAATAAGTAACAAATGTAATGATACTCAGCCCGATAGGTTGTGCACGATAACCAAACAGTGTTGCCATAAAGTTTCCGACCAAACCGGAATCATCTAACCAGTTACTGGTATCCCACACTGGGTAAATCAGAAAGTCATTCAGTTCAATATCCTGTTCTAACAGAATATTGGAAATTTCTTCTACGCCTTTCAGTAACAGAGAGCAAGCCAAAAAAAGAAGCACAATGCCGGTCACACGGAAAAACCATTTCCATGCGATTTTCCGGTAACTTAATAAGAAAAGATAAAGCGTCAGTGCCGCAATCACGATCCCCAGAACCACCTCTCCGGTGAATGACCATAGAGTTTCATGGGTTAATCCCATAATGATGCTGGAGAGGAAAACAACGATTTCACTGCCTTCACGGGCGATTGCGATCGCCACGATAAATAATGCTCCCCACCAAGAATGGTGTTCAGCACTGTGCTTAATTTCCTGTTCAATACCCGATTTTAGTGATGAGCTGTGCTGGCTCATCCAGTACACCATTTGTACAATAAGCGCACAGGCAAAAAGCGACATCCCTATCATAAAATAAGTCTGGCTGCGATCATCAAGCACATTGAATACGCCATAAATCAGCAGTGCTAAAAAGATGGATAATGCCACACCCAGAGCCACTCCACCCCATAAATAGCACCGTCCCGTAGCTGAGTCAGGATGCTGTTTAATCCACGCATAGATAATGCCGACCAAGAGCAGTGCTTCAAAACTTTCACGCCATACAACAAAAAGAACCTGTCCCATATTTTATTCCTGCGATCTGGCCATTAATTGGCGATAATTTCACCGGCGGGATGAGAGAGATGAAAATCATCAAAAAAGGTATATTTTCCCGGTTTCAGCGGTGCAATCACCACCACCGAACTTGCACCGGGTGCCAGCACTTTTTCTTTACGCAGTTGTGTACTTTCAAATTCAACCGGTTCCGTACCGGTATTACGGATCTTGATGCGGATAGGCGTTTTGGCGGGGACTTCCAGTACTTGTGGTGTGATCTTGCCGTTATTCATTTCCACTTCAACAGTAAATTTTTCGGTGGCCGCGATTAGCGGCGCACAGAATACTGACGCAACTGCTATACACAGTGCGACAACGATAGATTTCATGACAGACCTCAAAGGGAACGCGTGACATCCGATGTCTAAAATAACAACGATCGCATTAATGCCAATCGCTGTTATTTCCTGTTTAATTAATAACTACCTTTACGACCGGTTCCGGCGTAATCAAAATCCCAGGAGGTATTAAATGGTTCAAACCACGGTGCAACACCGGTTTCTTTATCAATGTGACGGCCAAACGCGACATCATCATTCATGCTGGGGGGAGAAATACGGTATTCCACATGGTATTTACCATAGCCATCCAGTTTCAGATTTTCGCCATAGTGAGGGCCATCGCTGGCCACCATCGCCATGAATGTACCGGATTGTGTTTTTTTAGATTCATCCAGCTTGGTGACTTTATAATCCACTTTCAGGTAAGGAATCCAATCCCCTTCTGCAAAGCCATTCGGATTTTCTTCTATTGCGTGAATATCCGCTTCCAGATGGATATCCGCTTTATCTGCCGCCAGATGATGCATCTGATGCTTTCCTTCAACCTCCATAGTGATCGGTTGCAGATATACGCCCTGAATTTCCATGCCATTTTTAATTACCGGTTGTCCCAGAGGATATTCCAGCGCTATAGCCGATGTTGATACTACACCCAGTAACGCTGCCGCGACATTCATCCTGATACGCATTTTTATACCCCATTTTCATCATGCAATTAATAACGCCAATAATAATCATTATCACTTAAATTGTTCAAGAAAAAATTATGGACCGCTCCCGTAGGGTTCTCATGATTGTCCTCGTGGACTCTTCCAGCACTCGTGCAGTGTCACGGATGCCGGAGTTATTTATCTCCATATTCATAAGCACGTTCCTGAATACCACCTAATGGCTGATAGATCATAAAACGGGTATTTGGCAGTGAATAACGGTTTTCTTTGCTGACCGCAAGGAAGATGGCTATACCTGTGCTTGCAACCCAACCGAAGCCAATCATTATTACTTTGGGGTTAATAAATTTAATCATGATTATGCAAAGTATCGCCTGCTTCAACATGTCCCCTGACCATTGATAAATGTCTTTATTGGTTCGTCACTGATTTTTGTAAAATTAAGAGCTGCATCATGACTTTTTCAGTGAGTTGCTGATTATGAGTATAAGGTATCGTGGTAAAATGTTTTTCTGGTCAATTTGTAAATTCGCCATACATTCTTTTGCCTTTTATAATGAAAAATACCGACTATTTAATATGGCGTTATAAAAATACTTATCCTAATATTTTTTGTAATTGTTTTATTTTTTTTACAAGATCAAAAAAGTTGAATCATTTAATTAAATTTTTTAATTGTTTGAATGTATTGAAATAATATATATTGCTTCTCATCATTTTCGCCAGTATATGAGTGGCTTAATAAAAAAGGTATCTGGATCAGAAATTGTCTTTATGTAATATGCATAGGTAAAATAAGATATTATTTATTTAAAATTAACTGGTTACAGTTTTTTTTGGATTATCTGGAGAAATGAGATAAACAAACGTATTTTATTTATATTTGTTATAACTTATTTCTTTTTGTTCTGTCTTAATTAAAAATTTTTATTAGGTCATATACCTAAGGGATTTCGAGATGCGGAGGCCAGCAATGGCGCGAATCCGGGAGTATAGATAACCATATGTTTATAAAAACGGTAACTGGGTTGAGTGAATACAGTCAACAAAGCTGCCATTTGAAAGACGATGGGTATATCTAACATAATAATAATCAACAACTTATACGTAATAACCTTTACGTTCTGACTATATAAATGAATTGTCAGTAATCTAAAGGCAATGAATTAGGAATAAATTATGGAACTTTTTGACATAGAAAAGGTATCGAGCAAAATTTTATATGAATTATTGCAATATCGACGCCGTTTTCCAGAATCTGAACATACAATTCAATATGAAGAAGAAAGAATTTTTGAGGTTCAGCTCCCGCGTATTCGTGCCTTTGTTGAGCAAGGAAAAACTGTAGAATGTATTTTACCTGCGTTTCCAACAAAATCGCCAAATCCTCGCAAAGTATTAGGTAATATGCCTGATATGGCAGAAAAATTATCACTAATTTTCTTAAACTCTCTTTGCCAGCGTATTCAGCTTTATTACCCACCCGGGGCAAAAATTATTATTTGCTCCGATGGACACGTATTCAGTGATCTTATCCGTGTTGATGATAGCACGATTACCTATTACCAATTGGAAATTGAAAAACTGTTGCATGAGTTAGGAGCAACTCATCTTTCGGTCTTCAATCTCAGTAACGTGGAATCACTCACGCAACATACGCATGATTATGATCATCTGCGTAAGTTGCTGGTGAGTCGTTATGCCTCCTCAATCGAGGAAATTAAAGAGACACTCAAAGAAAACGAAGAAGGTTTGCTGTTGTATCGGGCAATCACTCGTTTTCTTTATGAAGATAGTTTATTACCAGAATATACCGGTTCAAAAAATGCACTGCAAAAAGATGCACGTCAGCGCTCTGTTGGGGTTATTCAACGTAGTTGGGCATGGGGGAATTTATTGGCAGAACAGTTCCCGCTAGCGCTTCGCCTTTCAATACATCCACAACCTGTGGATAGTCTCAAATTAGGTATTCATATGATGCCGACTCGGGATGATTGGCTGACACCGTGGCATGGTGTCGCTGCCAATATCAACGGCCAGTTTGTGCTGATGAAAAGTGATGAAGTGAAAAAGATGAAAGGAAAACTGATCGAAATTCGGGGAGTTCCAAGCCATTACGTGATTGAAACAGAACCGGACAAGCATCAGGAAACAGAACCCGATATTGCGGTTGTGCACGCAGATTAACTAATTAATATAACGGATTATTTAAGAGAAAATCATGAATACATATGAACTTGACTGTCATATTGAGTTAGTGAAACCTTTTGGACTGTTTATTACCCCTAATTACCCTGATCAGGATATTACTACGTTACCGATTGATGCTTTGCGCGAGTTGGCGCGAACTCATCTTTTGGTAGTATTGCGCGGCTTTCAGTCCGGCTTCACGGACAACAATAAGCTGACAGAATATACCAGCCGTTGGGGGGAGTTAATGACATGGCCGTTTGGGGTGATATTGGATGTGATGGAACGGCCTGAACCATCAGATCATGTTTTGGACAGTGGTAGTGTGCCGCTGCATTGGGATGGGATGTATAGAGAAACACTCCCAGAATTTCAGATATTTCATTGTGTTTCTGCCCCGGAAGTGACGCAAGGAGGGCGTACTACATTTGTTAACACTGAGCAATTGATTATTGATGCCAGTGATGAGGAGCGTAATACATGGAAAAATACCACCATCACCTATCGCACAAGCCGAGTGACCCATTATGGCGGCGAAGTTGTTTCCCCGTTAGTATGTCTTCATCCCGGCGGTAAAAAATGGGTGATGCGTTACAATGAGCCGATGGATAAAGATGATGCTAAGTATGCTGATCATCATTCTTTGAAAATAGATGGAGTGTCACCGGAAGAGCAAAAAATCCTTGAGGAAACGCTGTATAACCGATTGTATGATCCGCGTTATTTCTACGCCCATCAATGGCAGTCCGGTGATATCGCGATTTGTGATAATTTCACTTTATTACATGGACGTGAGGCTTTTATTTCCCGTTCTCCCCGCCATATTCAGCGGGTACATATTCACGGTACACCAGTATGTAACAATCACAGTTTCCACACTATTTCTGTTCCCAATGCTGATTGAGTCAATGTTTCCTTGAAGGAGGTTTGATTAATGTCTCGTATTGTTTTAGCAGCTATTGCAACGCCTGGTCATGTTTTTCCAATGTTCACTATTGCGGAACATTTAATCGGACAGGGACATGATGTCACAATATTCAGTGGAACTCTGTTTCAACAGCAAACGGAAGCATTAGGAGCCACTTTTGTCCCTTTTGATGGGCAGGTGGATGTTGATTACCGCTATCTGGAAAAATATTTCCCTGAACGGGCAGAGCACCCTCCGGGGAATGTTCAGATGGCGCTATCGTTAAGGAGATTTTTTGCCACACCTATTCCTGTGTTGTCGAAGCAATTAATGCAAGTGATTGCAGAGGGACACGCTGATTTGTTGATTATCGACAACACTTTTTATGCCGCGTTGCCATTATTGCAACAACCGTCTGACGAACGTATTCCTGTCATTGCTATTGGTGTGACTCCGTTGCCGTGGTCATCAAAGGATGCCGTATTCTGGGGGGCCAGGATACCACCTGAATTATTACCTGCTGATTTAACACGCGATCAATTAGTGGATGGGGAAACGCACCAATTAATTGAGCAAGTCGGGGAAGCCTTTAATCAGTCGCTTGTTGCCGTTGATTGCCTCCCACTGACAGAGAATTATAATGATGTTTTGATGACCGGAGTTGATCGTTACTTGCAACTGGCAACTCAGTCATTTGAATTTACCCGTAATGATTTACCTGCGACGGTGGATTTTATCGGCGCACTGCCGGTGAAAGTAGAAGATGATAAAACGCAAATCAGTTGGCCGGATGAAAGCCTGCCATTGATTTTAGTAACTCAAGGAACACTGGCTAATATTGATTTTAACCAATTGATATTACCTACATTGCGTGCATTGTCCGCTTTACCTGTTCGGATATTGGCGATTACAGGCGGGCGTTCTGTCGATGTCTTGGGTGAAGCTATTCCAGAAAATGCCAAAGTCGTAGAATATATTAATTTTGAACACTGGTTGCCAAAATCATCAATTTTTATTAACAATGGTGGTTATGGTTCACTGAATTCAGCCATTCGTCACGGTGTTCCTTTGGTAGTAGCGGGAACAGGAGATGGTAAACTGGAAGCTGTTGCCCGTGTTATCTGGTCACGTTGTGGCATCAGCCTGCATACTGATACTCCAAGTGAACAGCAATTATATCAAGCGGTGACCAGGATATTATCTTCCCCGATATGGCACCAGCAGGCACAAATCATTAAGGCAGATTATGATTCCCATGATGCCTTGGCATCAATAACGCGTCATGTTAATGAACTGATCGCACGATAAATAAACCATAAAATAGAACGCGGTAGGTTTTTCATACCGCGTTCTTTTATGGGCAATTCTTTTATAGGTAGTTCTTTTATAGGTAAATGTGATCAGGCTTTTTCTTTTACACCTTCAACAGAAATGATCAACTCGACTTCCTGAGATTTTGGCCCCAGATCGCTGTTGATATTAAAATCTTTCAATTTGATTTTCCCATTGGCTTCAAAGCCTGCACGGTATCCCCCCCATGGGTCATTACCTTCCCCCACCAGTTTGGCACTTAATGTCACCGGTTTGGTGACGCCATTTAGTGTCAGATCACCGACGACAGTGTAATTCTCACCCGTTTTTTTCACTTCGGTTGATGTGAATTTGGCTTCTGGATATTTTGCAACATTTAAAAAATCGGCACCGCGGAGATGCTTATCACGTTCAGCATGATTGGTATCAACACTATTTGTTTTAATAATGACATTGACCTTATCTGTAGCGGGATTTTGCGCATCGAACGTAAACCTGCCGTCGAATTTCCTGAAGTTACCGTAAAGCCAGCTGATACCTAAATGTTGGATACGGAATTCAATAAAAGCATGTTGACCAGCCGTATCAATTTCATAGTCAGCAGCTATTGCAGAGCTGGTGCCCATTAATAAAACACCTGTTGTCAGCCCGATTAATGTTTTTTTAAGCATCGTTTTTTTAAACATATAGATTCTCCAGAAATTACTTTTTATCAGAATTAAAACCAAACATACGTTTCAGGGTAGGGTCGCGGTCAATAAAGTGATGCTTGAATGCCGCAAGCACGTGCAATAACGAGAGCACTACAACAATCCAAGCGAGGTAAAGGTGAATAACACCAGCAGTATCAGCCTGTATTCCTTGTGCTGTTAGAGTTGCGGGAACTTCAAACCATCCAAAAATACTGATGGAATCACCCTCTGCGGTAGAAATCAGGTATCCGCTGGCTAAAATGCCAAACAGAACAACATAGAGAGTGTGATGCATCAATTTTGAACCGATGCGCGTGAGGGGGCTGTAATTTGCCAGAGGTTTCGGTGGTGGCGAGATAAATAGCCATATGACACGGATAACCATGACAATAAGCAAACATATTCCGATACTTTTATGAAGTTCCGGTGCGCGATGATACCAAGTATCGTAGTAGCTTAATGTCACCATCCATAATCCAAGGGCAAACATCCCGTAAACGGCAAGGGCGACCAGCCAATGGATTAACACAGAAATATGACCAAAGCGTGTGGAAGTATTTTTTAATAGCATACTGTTTCCTTATTTTTGATCATCTATACCCCTCGTCCTCCAATTTGCTGCTTTTTTATCTGCGCAACTTGAAATTGACTGGGCATAATACCCAAAAATGCATTATAAAATTCAATGAAAAACTTAAGGTATTATAGTAGATAAAAATATTATTTTATTTTAGTGAATCTTAAACAAATTATTTGTCTAAGAACATCAAAATTTATCAACAATAAAATAAAAACATGTCTTTTGAGAGATAATTAGAGTAAATCTTATGTTTTTTAGGTTATTTACTTATTGCCAATTAATTGCGTTTAGGCTGTTTGTTTTTAAAAATTGAATCTGATTTTTTATTTTAGAAGGTTTTTGTAAATAATTTTTTATTATAGATGTATTATTAAATAAGTTTGTACATCTAATAAATTCAAAAAGCAAAATTTATATCTTGAAAACTAATCCTCATGAGTATTGCTAGCCGTGTATTCATAGCAATAGTGACTGAGTGCGGCCAGAAAACTGAAACTTAAAAGATGAAAGCGATAAACCTAATTAATAAATAAATTAATAATTATTTTATAGTGAAATTATAAATTTTATTTTTGCCTGTTTCTTCTTATTCTAAAACGTTGTAATATTTTTAAATAGTTAATTATTTCATCACAATAGCGAGGAAAATGATGTATATACTGTGGATAGCCAATAAAACTTATTCTTCTTGGTCACTGCGTCCGTGGATTCTGCTCAAGGCTCTGGATATTCCTTTTAACGAACAACTGAGTTATTTTGAAGATGGTAAAAGCAGCCATAAGAAATTCAAGACATTTTCTCCTACCGGACTGGTTCCCTGCCCAGGGCGCGAGCATACTTTTTTAACATCTATTGAATGAAAATTAATAGCATGATCTAATTAGCCTTATTTCTCTTCTAATCGCTTACCTATGACCCTGATTGAACATTTATCCGTTGTTAAAGAAAC
>NZ_CAWQTY010000170.1:0-42923 GCF_963897815.1 Xenorhabdus sp. Sc-CR9 | reverse complement strand
AGGCATTTGGTTGAAAATGCCTTTCTCCATTTGAAGCGCTGGCGTGGTATAGCGACCCGTTATGCCAAAAATAGTGCATCGTTTCTTGCCGCAGTCCAAATCCGCTGCCTCGCTCTTTGGTTGAGAATCTCATGACGACACTATCTAAGGCAATTTTATCGGTGAGCACTTGTGAACCCTGATTAAATTCTTTCGCGATTGCGTGCCAGCCCCTATTAACATCTTGCCCGCGTTTATAGACATCGGGTTGAGTCGGATAGGCACAGAATTCACCATTAAAGCCGATTCTAATCATGTCTAACGAAACCGTTTTAGAAAACAAGTCAGACATCACTTTAGTAAAATGCTCATCATCACCACTGCCACTGTTGGCAATGAGTGACATTTGTTCATAAGAAATTGCGGCGCAGGTATCTGTTTCTTCTAAAGCATAAGGTGCGCCTTCCATGTTGACACGTTTATGGAATCGGCCGTCAATGACTCTTCCCGTATGGATGGTATTATCCCCTAAATTAACCGTATCGCCGTTTTCTTGGCTCACATCAGCTAGCGTCAATTTATTTAAAAACCAACTTGAATCTGAAATAGCAACGCGTAATAAATTTTCAGAGGGAGGAGAAATAGAAAAAGTATTACTATTGCTAGAGGTGTATTCAGCCCCGCGGGTAAAATTGGCATGAAAAGTTCTGGCCACATCAGGAATGGCGGTAATATACATAATAATGTCCTTATATTTTAAGTTACATGTAGCTCAATTTGTTTTGCGTTCTATTTCTAGTATTGACCATAGCCTCAACGTATTCATCAGCGGTTAATATTTGCTGTAAATGATGATTTTCTTTTTTGTAATAAAATCTATAGTAATCACTTTTATAAATTGGAGTATTGCGTAATGTATATTTATCTGTTGGCGCAGCGCATTGATTAATGACTTTATTAATACAATGTTCTAACTCATCCGTCGCTGACATAATTAATTTACATGGTCGGCTATAATCCCAGTTCATTTCGGATAATAAAGCGTTTAAATATCCTGTTTTTCTAGGAATGGTCTCTAATAATTCTTTTCTAAACCCTGTTTCTTTTTCGGATAATAACCATTCAATAACAGTGTATAATAAACCATAGAGACCATTGATTTTCTCCAGTTTAGATTTCTCATTTTTAATAGAGTCTTTTTTCCTTTCTACGGCGTGATGCATATCCGTAATCCAAGCTCGGTTACTGATAGAATAGCTGTTAGGGTTTTTTATTTTACCGTTTTGAGCATTGTTTAATATGTCAACAAGACTGTTCAGCTCGGCCTCCTGTTTTTCAGGAAACTTTGAATAATTCGATACAACACTTCGCCCCCTCTTAATAAGAAATTTTATTTCTTCTACAGAAGGAATAAGATTATCAAAGTTAAATCCTGTGATTTCAGTGAATTTTTTGATTGAATCTTTCATCCTTGCCAGTTTATATAATTCAATAGTTCGAATCATAAACCCGGTGTTTTTACCATTCTCTTCAAACGGTATGAACTTGTAGTTAAAGATATATGATAGATTTTCATCTTTATAGAATAATATTTCATTCATAACCTGTGTCCTTTTTATGGTTATATATGGGCGTAAAAATTCAACACCTATTTATTGATGTTTTTGGGTTTGTTAGTTATGTTGGATAAGATTTAATTTATCATAAAGATAAATCAATAAAGTTATAAATAAATTTATATAACTATAGATTCTCTTCGTGATTTTTTATTTTCTACCCATTTACGTATTTCTGCTGCATCAAAGACAAAAAAACCATCCTCTAATTCAAAAGGCTGCGGTATCTTTTTATCTTTAATCCAACGGTGTAATGTTGAATCAGATATACCCAGAAAGTCTGCGGTATGGCGTTTACGTGCATTACCGATTTCAGGGTATGGGCTTGTATTTTTCATGCGAGGGTTTTTCTGCTTCGCCATGCTGCTTCTGGCCTCCCTATGTTATGCCTATCTCTGCTGTGACGTGTTAGGAGCATTCTAGGGCTTAAAAAACACGATTTCCACCAAGAATGGAATCCATTGAAACAATCATAAAATCCATTGAAACTATTTTATTCCATTGAAAAATAAGGTTTGCGATGAATTTTAAAGATTAGAATAAAAATCAAATATCTGATAATTATTTTAATTATATCAATTCGTTATGTTATTTGTGTGGTAGGTGGGGTTAGTAATCATGTAACACCATATAAAACTGTGTCATACCCATGAGTAACATTGGCCATCATTGACCATCATTGTTCATTATTGCTCGTCATTGTTGCTTACTTTGTAAGCAACAATATTCACGGGTAGGTTTATGGTGATTTAGTGGTCTATTGGTTATGAACCAATTGTTCATCGCTCTCGTTTAAGTAGTAATCAGCATCTCTTAGTTTGTCATAAAATGTGGAGGAGCCAACACCGCCTAAAAAGTTTTTGTTAATTCCGTCAGCTAACAAGTCTTTGTTCATTCCATCAACTAATTCTTTGATATCTTCATAAATTCTTTTCTTGTTAGGCTTACCTATTGAGCCGTAATTGTTTGATGGTTGACAGCCATTTATAGTTTTTTCTTGAAGTAGTAGTACAAGTAGCCCAATCAGTTTGTAAGTTCCTTTTTGCTCATCATTTTTGCGATATTGTCCCTGACCTTTTTTATTCTGCATCGCTATCTTTTGAACTAATTCTTGTCCACCAAAGGCGTGAATGTATGTTTTCCACTCATCATTTTTATACTTTGTATATATATTGTTTAGAGCTTGTTCTATTCTTGATTTAATGATCTCTAGGATAGATCCTTCTAAAAGACACACGTACGGATATGTAGCACCAAATACGATATCAGATTCAACATCCGTGTTTGTTCTTGTATCCTGTAACGGATTGACAGCGTTTACATTATTCACAATAGCACGTCTTAGCATATCAACATTTTTTGAATGCTCCTCCGGTATATCTTTAACTGCTGCATAAGGATCAATACCAAGAACTGCAAGGGCTACAGCATTAGGACTTGCACGCCCTTGGAATGAAAATAACTTAAATACATCAATCTCAAGTGGCTTCTTAGTCATAAAAATTTCCGTTTAATTTGTTTTATTGGAGTAATGTTGTAGTCCTCGCCTTTTTCCAGTGCTATCAGCAAATCACACCATTGGGCTAGCGCGGCCTTGCGCTCATCAAAGTAATCATGCCTGTTATAGATGCCCTCAACGCCTTTTATGCGGTGATTTAGGCAGCGTTCGGCTACAAAGGGATCAACACCTAACGCGGCCAAGTGGGTTCTGGCAGTTCGTCTAAAGTCGTGGATAGTGAAGTTAGGCATATCAACAGGTAATTCCCGTCTTACTTTGGCAAGCGCAACGGGTAAGGTAGATTCCTGGATATGTGGGATCATGCGATGCTGCATTTTTCTGGCGGGTAGAACATATTGACTACCGCAGGCCATAGCCTTTAATTCCATAAACCACTCTATAACCTGTGGACACAGTGGAATGTCTACCGCATCACCGTTCTTGCTGCGTTCTGCCGGAAAGTGCCAGACCGCCTTTTTAAAGTTGAATTCTTCCCAACGTGCGGCGCATAGCTCCATTTTCCGTAAGCATAGGGCAAGGCAGTATCTTGAAGCTGATTTCATTCTGGCGACTGATTGTGGACGTCCTGAACGTTCTCAGTAGAATGATCAGTTCTTCTCTGGTTAGCCATCTGTCGCGTGATACTTCTTTCCCGCCAGCGTCCGCAACCTCAAAAGCTGAACATGGGTTAATCTCTATCATCTGCCGCTTAATGGCATAATCAAACATACGCCTTAGCCACCGTAGAACATCGGTCGCCATAGTTGGTGCGCCTCTGTCTACAATGCTTTTTAGCATTTCATCAATATGACGAGGTTTCACATCCTCTAGCTTCATATGACCAATGCGAGGGTTAATATCTTTGTCTATGCGTCTGCGGAGTATATCGGGGTGTTTCCAGCGTGGGAGTATTTGGCGCTCAAAATATTCAGCTGCTAAGTCTGATACCTTGATAGCGTTCTTTTCAGCCTCAATCTTTGCCAGCGCTTCGGCTTTGCGTTCCTGTTTCTCTCCGGCAACGTCATAGCCCAAAGCAACACGGGCTGATAGTTCTTTGGTGAGTTCCCTTGCTTTTGATAGTGATAGATCAATGTATGAACCTATCAGGACAGCGCGACGTTTTCCGGCAAATTTATATCTAAATCGCCAAACAGGGTGCTGATAGTTTTCTCTATAGCATAAATATAAGCCGTTACCGTCAGCTCTGCCCTCGAACCGTTCACCCGACTTTATCCATGCCCTTATCTGCTTATCTGTGAGTTTTGGCATTGTGCAATTTCCAATATAAAAATGGGTGGGTACACCTAAATCATTTTCTTGATAGCTAGGGGTACACCTAGGTGTACACGCTAATCATGCGCTACTGTGATTCGCTCTGCAATGCTCTGATATTAAAAAAACCAGCTACAACAAGGTGTATACTGGCTTTATGAAATGTTGTGATTCGCTAAGAAACGTTACTCAATATTTTGAATCTGCTCACGCATCTGTTCAATAAGCACCTTCAATTCAATTGCAGAATTCGTTACATCGGAATTAATTGATTTTGACGCCAAGGTATTCGATTCACGATTAAATTCCTGCATCATAAAATCCAGTCGGCGGCCAACGGCTTCTTTTTTCTTCAGAATATTACGTGTTTCTTTGACGTGTGCGTCCAGACGATCCAGTTCTTCAGCCACATCAATGCGTTGAGCCATTAAAAGCAGCTCTTGTTCAAGACGGTTATTTTCCAACTGAATTTGTGCTTCTTCCAGTTTGGTCTGCAAACGTTCACGCTGCCATTGCAGGATTGCCGGCATTTGCTCACGAACTTTAGTCGCTTCAACTGTTACCGCATCCAAACGCTGTTCGATAAGTGATTTCAGCGCTTGCCCTTCGGTTTCACGGCTTTGGATAAAGGCATCCAATGCCAAATCCAATTCAGCCAGCAGTTGTGTACTGATAGCATCTAAATCTTGCTCTTCGGCAGACATCACACCCGGCCAACGCAGGATATCTAACGGATTAATCGCACCTTCACCACTTTGCTGTTTCACCCAGCTTGCTGCTTCAACCAGTTGTTTTGCCAACTTTTCATTCAGCATCAAGGAACCTTGAGCGCGGATATCCAGCTCAAAACGCAGGTTACACTCCACTTTTCCGCGAGTCAGGCGGGAACGAATGCGCTCACGGATAACAGGCTCAAGACTTCTGAATTGCTCTGGCAGGCGAATATAGGTTTCCAAGTAACGCTGATTGACAGAACGCAGTTCCCACGCTGCATTTCCCCAATCTCCCTTGATATCTCGCCGTGCAAAAGCAGTCATACTACGGATCATAATTCGTTCCCAATTTATAAAATGATGGGCGGATTATAACGCCCCATGTAGATGCAGGATAGGCATTCACCGCTTTAGGCCGTATAATGCGCCCCCAATAATGTTTTAACAACGGAGATCACACGATGAGCTTAGTAGGGAAGCGTCCAGCGGGAAGAACAGCAGGACAGGTGCGTCCTATTAAAATGACCCGTCATTACACCAAACATGCAGAAGGTTCGGTTTTGGTGGAATTTGGGGATACTAAAGTGTTATGTAATGCCTCCGTTGAAGAAGGAGTTCCACGTTTCCTGAAAGGTCAGGGACAGGGCTGGATCACTGCTGAATATGGCATGTTGCCACGGGCAACTAATAGTCGTAATGCGCGCGAAGCGGCCAGAGGCAAGCAAACTGGGCGCACAATGGAAATTCAGCGCTTGATTGCACGTTCACTGCGTGCTGCCGTGGATTTGAAAAAACTGGGTGAATTTACCATTACTCTGGATTGTGATGTGATTCAGGCTGATGGTGGTACCCGAACCGCTGCTATTTCTGGTGCTTGCGTCGCACTGGTTGATGCTCTGAATAAGCTGGTTTCTGATGGTAAACTGAAAGCGAGTCCACTGAAATCAATGGTCGCGGCAGTATCTGTTGGTATCGTTGAGGGAGAAGGCCTCTGCGATCTGGAGTATGTCGAAGACTCTGCGGCTGAAACTGACATGAATATCGTTATGATGGATGATGGAAGGATGATTGAAGTGCAAGGCACAGCAGAAGGCGAGCCATTCAGTCATGACGAATTACTTTCCCTGCTCTCTCTGGCAAAAGAGGGGCTGGAAACTATTTTCGAAGCGCAGCGAGATGCGTTAAAACAAGATCCATCAAAATAATGAATTATGAGGCGGCTGAAGAGTCGCCTTTTTTATGCCTGCAATATAGTAAAAAGATTGAAAAGGAGAAACTCCAATGAAAGCCTATCAGCGCGAATTTATTGATCTGGCACTGAAAAAACAGGTGCTGAAATTTGGCGAATTTACGCTGAAATCTGGTCGCAAAAGCCCCTATTTTTTCAATGCGGGTCTGTTTAATACCGGACGTGACTTGGCATTGATTGGGCGTTTCTACGCGGCTGCGCTGCTGGACAGCAAAATTAAGTGTGATTTGTTGTTTGGGCCAGCTTATAAAGGTATCCCGATTGCAACAACCACCGCAGTGGCGATGGCAGAGCATTATGATATCGATATGCCTTATTGTTTTAACCGTAAAGAAGCCAAAGATCACGGCGAAGGCGGATCACTGGTTGGTAGCCCACTGCAAGGTAATGTTGTGGTTGTGGATGATGTCATTACGGCAGGTACAGCGATTCGTGAGTCAATGGAAATTATTAAGCAGCACGGTGCAACCCTGTCTGGTGTCATTTTGTGTCTGGATCGTCAGGAGCGCGGACGAGAGACACTTTCAGCCATTCAGGAAGTTGAACGTGACTACCAGTGCCAAGTCTACTCCATCATTACACTGAACGATTTAGTGATTTATTTACGCGAAAATCCAGAGATGCAATCCTATCTGGAAGCGGTGGAAGCCTATCGTAAAGAATACGGCATCTGATAACCATCAAAAGCTGAACGCTAAGGCTGAATGAAAAAAATCCCTCGCCCAAGGAGTGGGCGGGGTGAGTAGTAGAAATGGCAACCAGCAACAACATCCAACATATTAATATGGTAGGGAATGCAATAATGATGCCATTATTGAGCTACTTTGTAGTGAACTCAACGAGTCGGTGTATGTTAACACAGCTTAATAAAAAAACGTACGTTATCATTCACCACATGAGTGACAATGAATTACAGTTCCGTAATAAATTATTGTAATTGGGTCAAAATCAATGGCCAACGTACTTCAAACTCTTTTGTTGGGCGATAGCGAAACTCTGAGCGAACAAAGCGGGAAAGCATCCCTTCACAAAATGCCAGTAACTGTGATGCAAGCACGGTTTCGTCATAATTGAATCCCTGCCCATCACGTATTTTTTTCTCTTTCAAAATTTGGCGAAGTTGTACTTCAATCCGCTCAAATAACTGATTGATACGATTTTGTAATCTGTCTTGTTCAAACATCAGGGCATGACCGGTCATGATGCGGGTTAATCCAGGGTTTTTCTCCGCAAACCCCAAAATAAGGACAAATATTAACCTAATGCGAACAATGGTATCTTTTTCATCTTGCAGGATCAGGTTGATACGTGAAATTAAAGAGTCTTCAATAAACTCGATCAGGCTATCAAACATCCGGGTTTTGCTTGGAAAATGACGGTAAAGTGCTGCCTCAGAAACGCCAACGTTTGCAGCGAGTTTTGCAGTGGTAATGCGCTGGCTTCCATCACTGGATTCAAGCATATGTGCCAGTACCTGCAAGATTTCCTCACGTCTATTTTTCTTTTTTGTACGTTCTTTTTCTGCCATGTCTGATAAGACCCCTGCTAAAACAGCAAAACAAATCCTGCTATTTTTGCCCACAATAGTTTTTGCCGAAAATAATTTTTCTCAGCAATAACATTGTAGGCAAAAGATATAAAAATCGGTTGACGGTATCAGGCTTTATGGAAAGTTATTGACGACCGGAGTGACCAAAACCACCACTACCACGTTTACTGGTTTCGAAGTCTTCAACCAAATTAAATTCAGCCTGTACAACGGGCACAAAAACCATTTGGGCAATACGCTCACCTGGCTCGATGGTGAATGTTTTATTACCACGGTTCCAGACTGAAACCATCAATTGCCCCTGATAATCAGAATCAATAAGCCCCACCAGATTACCCAAAACTATACCATGTTTGTGACCCAAACCAGAGCGGGGAAGAATAACGGCTGCCAGTTGTTCATCTGCGATATGGATAGCAATTCCGGTCGGCAGAAGTTCAGTCTGACCGGGAGCCAGTTCCACAGTATTATCCAGACAAGCACGTAAATCTAAACCCGCAGAACCAGGTGTAGCATAAGTCGGTAAAGGAAATTCTTGCCCAATGCGGGGATCAAGGATTTTAACGTCGATTTTTTTCATCATAGAGTTTGAGTATCTCGTCTAATAAGCGGTGGCTGAGTTGTAATTTACCACTGTGAGGTAAATTAACACTACCATCATGCCAGAATAGATGTAATGCGTTGGTATCACTGTTAAAACCGTGTCCTGACAGGGATACATTGTTCGCGCAAATCAAGTCTAAATGCTTCTGCTTGAGTTTTCCGCGGGCGTATTCTTCCACATTCTGGGTTTCGGCTGCAAATCCAACGACGAATGGCCGATTTTCTTCCAGTGCTGCAACGCTCGCTACAATGTCAGGATTTTTTATCAGGGTAAAGGTGATTTCATCACCCTGCTTTTTAATTTTTTCAGCTGCAATTTGTTTAGAACGATAATCTGATACAGCTGCACAGCCGATAAAAATATTCTGTGAGTCTGCTATTGCCTGAACCTGTTCATGCATCTCCAACGCACTCGTTACGTCAATGCGCTTAACGCCTTGTGGTGTCGATAAATTAACGGAACCTGTAATCAATGTTACTTCAGCCCCACGCTCTGCGGCTGCTCGTGCGATAGAGAAGCCCATTTTACCGGAGCTATGGTTGCTGATGAAACGGACAGGGTCTAAGGCTTCACGGGTTGGGCCTGCGGTAATTGTCATACTCAGACCAACAAAATCTTGCTTAGTGTTTAAATGTTGCGTTACCAATTCAACAATCGCCATAGGCTCCAACATTCTGCCTGGCCCAACATCACCACATGCCTGACTCCCTTCATCCGGTCCCCAAATCAGCACGTTGCGCTCTTCAAGAACTTTCAGGTTATGCTGGGTCGCCTGAGCACGATACATCTGTTGATTCATTGCAGGGGCAACAGCAATAGGGGCTGCGGAAGCCAAGCAAATCGTAGTCACTAAATCATTCGCCATACCCGTCGCTAAACGTGCCAGCAGGTCTGCTGTAGCGGGGGCGAGAATAATTAAATCTGCCCACTTTGCCAATTCAATGTGCCCCATAGCTGCTTCGGCAGCGGGATCCAGAAGATCATCGGAAACAGGGTAGCCCGATACAGCCTGTAAGGTAAGTGGGGTAATAAAAGCTTTTGCTGCGGGAGTCATAACGACGCGAACCTGAGCACCGCGATCACGTAAACGACGTACCAGCTCGGCTGTTTTGTAAGCCGCAATCCCTCCGCTGATTCCGAGTACGATTTTTTTACCAGGAAGCTGATTACTAGAAAGTTGTTGGCCGGAAAATCCTGTCATTTTGATTGTCCAGATGTAAGTTACAATTCTCTAAGATTCTACCATAAGAAAATATTGAGTTCAGAACCCTCTCTTCTTCCCGGATCCTCAGCTATCCATATAGTGGGAATTCTGTTATCACCTGCCGTAACTTGAAATTCAGTGAATATCGTTACTCCAAAATGGCAAATTTGCGAAGCGTTGCGCAGACTATGCAAATGAAGCTGGCGATGTTTTTTTCATCATGGAATATTGGGTAAGCGAATATCAGGGTGATGGATTCTATCGTTATGGATGAGAGTCAGGAATGATTCCCCATAGATGGTAGTTAAAGGGCGAAGGATATTGAGGGGAGAAGTGTTATGGATATCACGGTAATGGAAAAAAACGATGAATTGCATTCAAACCTTGCTCCCCGGGAAAAATTGCTGGCTTATGGCGCAGTTTCTCTAACGGATGCCGAACTGTTGGCAATATTTTTGCGTACAGGTACCAGAGGTGTTCCTGTAGTACAAATGGCGGAATATCTGCTGAAATCATTTGGCTCACTTTATCATCTGTTGTCTGCTGATTATGCCGATTTTTGTTCACATAAGGGAATGGGGCTGTGTAAATATGTCCAATTACAGGCAGTATCCGAACTGGCAAAACGTTTTTTCTCCAGCCAGTTTATCCATGAAGATATTATGAGCAGCCCTACAATGACTCAGAGTTATTTGCAGGATCTGTTATCTTGGCAGGATAGGGAAGTCTTTGTGGTACTATTTTTGACTAACCAAAATAAAGTCATCTGCCATGATGAAATGTTTAAAGGAACAATAAACAAAGTTGAAGTGCATCCACGTGAAATTGTGAAACAAGCGGTTAAAGTCAATGCAGCATCAATTATTCTTGCCCACAATCACCCTTCCGGTAATCCAGAACCCAGTCTGGCAGACAAATTGGTAACAGAAAAAATTATTGAAGCCTGTGACTTGATTGGCGTTAAAGTTTTGGATCATATCGTTATTGGCAAGCAATATTGTGTTTCATTTATGGAAAGAGGCTGGATTTAATACGGTTTTTTCACGATCCGGTCATATCTTAGCTGTTCGGGACTTGAGCATCAGCGAATGAGGGCGTATACTACGCCACCTTTGAGGATCTTGGGCTTGGCGAGAAGAGCCTATCTCAGTAAGTTTTTTACTGGGAATATGTGATTCTTTTCAGTAAAGAAAATTTGCTGAGATGGGCTCCTAAGCCTGACGAGGCGGCCACACCCAATACAAAGCTCGAGCTGATTTGATTTTTGGAGAATAGACATGTCCCGAGTCTGCCAAGTTACTGGCAAGCGCCCGGTGAGTGGTAACAACCGCTCCCACGCATTAAATGCGACTAAGCGTCGTTTTCTGCCTAACCTGCACTCTCATCGTTTCTGGGTTGAGTCTGAGAAACGTTTTGTAACTCTGCGTGTATCTGCTAAAGGTATGCGTGTGATTGACAAAAAGGGTATCGATACAGTTCTTTCTGAACTGCGTGCCCGTGGTGAGAAGTACTAAGGAGCTGAAAAATGGCTAAAGGTATTCGCGATAAAATCAAGCTAGTTTCTTCTGCTGGTACAGGTCACTTCTATACCACTACGAAGAACAAGCGCACCATGCCTGAAAAACTGGAAATGAAAAAATTTGATCCAGTTGTTCGCCAGCATGTAATGTACAAAGAAGCTAAAATTAAATAATTTTAGTGGATTAGAAAAAACCCAGCTTTATGCTGGGTTTTTTTATGCCTGTTGCTTTGCCTGATTTACATTAGGTTATGCATGAACGTCATACTCTGTTCAGTTATACTAACGCGTTTTTATTGACCGTCAGGCGTGACTCTAAAATGGCTAAAAAGACTTTGAATATCTTACACACAGAATCATCGTGTGGCTGGGGCGGACAGGAGATCCGTATCCTGACTGAATCTCAGGGCATGATGCAACGTGGCCACAATGTGGTTATCGTTTGCTGCCCAACCTCAACACTTTACCGCGAAGCCCACCATTATGGCGTGCCTGTCGTTGCACTCCCGATTGAAAAAAAACGGCTTTCTTGCCTGCGGGCAATTCGCCGTTGGCTAAAAGCCGAAGGCCGTCAATTTGATGTCATCAATACTCATAGTTCCACGGATTCTTGGTTGGTAGCTGCGGCATGTGCAACACTAAAAGGTATGCTACCGGTAGTCCGTACCCGTCATGTCTCTACTCACGTTTCAAAATCCATTGCAACCCGTTGGCTGTATCTAAACGCCTGCCAGCATATAGTGACAACCGGGGAAAAACTGCGCCAATATCTGCATACACATAATACATATCCACTTTCCCATATGACATCTGTGCCAACAGGGATCGATTTGACACGCTTTCATCCAGAAAATAAGCAACAGAGCCGTCAACGCATTGGTATTCCAAACAAGCCAACACTTGGTATTGTTGCCACAATGAGGACTTGGAAAGGACATCGTTACTTGCTTGATAGCTGGAAAATTCTTCACCAACGCTATCCCGAGTGGCAATTATTATTTGTGGGAGATGGTCCCCAGAGAAAGAATCTAGAACCACATGTTCAGCAGGAAGGATTAACAGAAAGCGTAACTTTTCTTGGTAACCGTCAGGATGTTCCTGATTGCTTAAATGCGATGGATATCTTTGCTCTCCCTTCGTTTGGCAATGAAGGTGTGCCTCAAGGTATTATGCAGGCGATGGCATGTGGATTACCTGTAGTATCCACATCAGTGGGCGCGATTACCGAAGCTGTTATTGATGGGGATACTGGGTATATTATTGAACCCAGAAACGTAGAACAGCTAATAGAAAAATTAGATTTTCTGATGAACGATGCTGAGTTACGTTTTCGGATGGGAAACGCTTCATTGCAGCGGGCTACCCACTTATTTGGGATGGATAATATGCTAGAAAAGATGGAGTCTATTTTTTATCGCAGTATAAACAACAAACGATAATACTTTTCCTATATGGTATAAATCATTACTGAAGTGCATGGCATCAATCATTAACCATTCAATTGAAATATAATCATATTGTTTATATTAAGTATAAGAACTATCTATCGGCTAATAGAACATTTAATAGCTTTACTATATAGTGATCGTGCTTCAAGGCCTGTTATAGAATTGATGATTCAACATTCATTATTATGATGCAACCTAAAAATATTTTAATCATAAATATAGCCCGTTTTGGCGATACTTTGCTGGTTACGCCAGTCATTCGTGCATTGAAAACAAAATGGCCAGAAGCAAACATTGATGTCTTTGCACATAAAAAAACAAGAGAAATCCTTGATTGCATTAATTTAATTAATAATTTATCGACCTTCTCAAAAGGAAGAGCCAAATGGTATGGGTGGTTTTCCCGTCGATATTATGACTTAGCATTAGTATATGGACACGATAAATCCCTGTTACGATATGCTAAACGTAAAGCAAATTTAACCGTTTATTTCTCGAATATTTCTGAGAAAAAATTAAACGAATATACTGTAGAAAAGCCACGGGAACTCATGCCTGCCCAGCAGGAAAGGGCCATGTTGATTAATGCTCTTGGTCTTGAAGTGAGTGATTGGCGGTTACAATATTGCGTAAGCCAATGTGAAGAAGAATATGCCAGAAATTTTCTGCGGCAGCAGGAATTAGAGCAACAATTAAAAATTGGTTTTCAGTTACAGAGTTTTCCCGCCAAAGCTTACCGTGACTGGCCTGTAGAACATTTTCACGAATTAGCCCAACGGATTTATCGTAATTATCCGCATGCACATATTTTTTTATTGGGCAGTAAAGATGGTGAAGCAAGCGCACAAATGCTGGCTGAAAAACTGGGGGCAAACAAGTGTACATCACTGGCGGGTAAAACAACAATGCGACAAAACGCAGCAATCATGAGCCAGCTTAATTTATACGTTGGTGTGGATACGGGAACAACCCATCTAGCAGGTGCTCTGGGGATTCCTATGGTTGCACTATATCACAGTTTTCATCCGGGCCGTTTTCTCGCTCCTCAGCAACACCCAAAACTGGCGGTAATTGAACATCCGGTAGACTATAGGCAAGCCACTCGCCAAGATACGATGTCAGTAATATCGGTGGATAAAGTCTGGCATTCTGTACAGAACTTACTGGAAAATGAACGCAAGGATAATGAATAAAATGAAAATAGGATTTATTGATGTTACCGTTACCGTGTCTTATGGCGGCATTCAAACCGCAGTTTGGGAGTTGGCCAAGGCATTAACCGATGCGGGGCATGAAATCCATATTTTCGGTGGAACAGGTAATATTCGGCCCGCATCAGATGGGCGAAATATCTACATTCATACTTTTCCGTTTATTCCTAGAGAGCGAGTTCCCAATATTGGGCGTCGTTTTCAACGCATTGTTGAACGCTACTCTTTTGCCCGTCATGCTCGTGAGGCGGTTATTGCCGAAAATTTTGATTGGGTGATCTTAACAAAACCCTTTGATTTCTTCTGGCCTAGGATGATACCTGAAACGTCCCATACCAAGTTTTGCTATATGAGTGGTGGAACCAGCTTTTTTAAAGGTGACCGTATATTAGGTAGAAAAATATCCACTTGGGTAGCATGCAGTCATTTCAATGCTTGGCAGATCCAGCATCACTTTAAGCAATTTCCGAACGTTATCTATAATGGCGTGGATACCGATAAATTCAAGCCTACTGATTCTGGTATCCGAACTCAATTAGGCATCAATGAAGACACCTTTTTGTTAACGTTTGCCGGCAGATTGGTGGGCTGGAAAGGCATGAAAGTAGCCATTGATGCGATGGTGTTATTGAAGGATAAGGGTGTAAAGTTACTGATTATTGGAGCAGGCGAAGAGCTAAAACAGCTGGAAAAGCGGGTTTCAGCATTACAATTGGAAAAATCAGTTATTTTTCACTCTCCTGTCAGTCATGATCAATTACCTGAATTTTACTCTGCGGGTGATGCCGGTATTTTCCCTAGCATTGGTGATGAAGCATTTGGTATTACTATTGCTGAAGCGATGGCGTGTGGACGCCCCGTGATTGCCAGTTATATAGGCGGTATACCAGAAGTAGTTGGAAACGAGAACCAAGCAGGTATTTTGGTAACTCCCGGTGATGCTAAAGCGATTACTGATGCGGTCAATCATCTTTTATCTTTAGAAGATAGAGGGAAAAGTATGGGTAGATACGCCCGTCAGAGGATTGAGGCTATGTATACTTGGGAACACTCTGCGAATCGCTTATTGAATGCCATAAAAAAATAATGAAAATCGCCTATATTGACCCTTACCCTGTGCCTGATTATCGAGTTGCTTCATTGCAGATTCTGCAAAATGTTGATGCTTTTGCTCGTCAAGGACATCACGTTTGTCTGATTACTCCAAAAGGCCAAAACCAAGTTCAAGAAATTATTGGCAGAGCACTTCCGCCTTCTGTAGAGTTAATTGCTTTACACAATATCCGCAGAAAATGGTATTTTCCACTCAATACTCAAAAATTGTTTTATTTTCAGGTCTCTCGTTGGCTTAAAGAACATCAGGTTGATGCTATTTTTACTCGCAATATAAAAATGGCGAACTATCTATTGTGTAAGCACCCTGAAATTCCTCATTTCTTTGAAAGCCATGAAGTATTTTCTCAGTCATTTAAAGAATCCCATAATTTGGTCAGGCGGAAAAATCAACGTAAATATCAGAAACTGAGGGAAACTGAAAAACAAGTTTATGATGGCTCTCAGGTTGTCTTCGCTCTGACCTCGCTGTTACGTGAAGATATTTATAAAGAATATGGTGTTAAAACACCAATTGTAGTCGCTCCTGATGGCGTTGATATGTTCGCAGCAGAATCTACAAGATTGACGCTTTCTGGCAGAGAATACCAAAACATTTCCCCAACCCAAGTGCTTTATTTAGGGAGCTTGCATCGTTGGAAAGGCGTGCCGACTGTTATGAAGGCCATGTCTTTCCTTGATAACGCAGTGTTGAATATTGCTGGCGGTACGCCTGAACAAATTACACGATTGAGGCAGACAGCTGAGCAGATTGGCGTAGATGACAAAGTCAATTTTCTGGGTTTTGTTCAACCTAAAAATCGCTTTCAGGTTATTGCTGATAACGATATTTGTGTTCTGCCGCTGACAAAAACCAGTATCGGCAGTCGTTATACCTCTCCCCTAAAACTTTTTGAATATATGGCTATGGGTAAACCTGTGGTTATTTCTGATTTCCCTTCCATCCGTGATGCTGTTGATGAAAATGCAGTAAATTTTGCCGATAGTGAAAATGCAGAAAGTTTTGCCGAACAGATCCAATGGCTGATAAACCATCCAGATGAAACGATGGCAAAAGTAAATTATTCACAGAGATTGGTTGCAGAACGTTTTAACTGGGATCAGCGTGCAAAATTGATTACGAACGTGATAGCAGAAAAATTATCTCAATGAATATTAAGCCAGTCATTCCAACCAAATTTAGCTGCAAATGATACATGAAAACGGTATCTTTATCTGCTTAGACATCATGTTGCAGATAACTTATTCAAGGAGTCGGTATGCCGGAGTTACCAGAAGTGGAAACCAGCCGCAGGGGAATTGAACCCCACTTAGTTGGTAATATAATCCAATATGCTAAGGTCAGAAATTCGCGTTTACGCTGGCCTGTTTCCGAACAAATCATGAAACTTTCAGATAGGCCGATCCTTAGTGTCCAGCGCCGGGCAAAATATTTGCTGATTGAACTGCCTGAAGGCTGGATTATTGTTCATCTGGGCATGTCTGGTAGTTTACGTATTCTATTGGATGAACTCCCTCCGGAAAAACATGACCATGTTGATTTGATTATGGCCGATGGGAAAATTCTAAGGTATACCGATCCCCGGCGTTTTGGCGCATGGTTGTGGAGCAATAATCTTGATGAATGTAGCGTACTGTCTCATTTAGGCCCAGAACCTCTTTCTGACCTGTTTAATGGTGAGTATCTTTATTCCCTTTCCCGCAACAAGAAGACCGCGATTAAACCTTGGTTAATGGATAATAAAGTCGTTGTTGGTGTTGGAAATATCTATGCCAACGAAGCCTTATTTGTTGCACATATCTTACCGGAACGCCCCGTGAATTCACTGACACAGCAAGAAGCTTATTCATTGGTCGATATCATCAAACAGATTTTGCATCGATCAATTCAACAAGGCGGGACAACGCTGAAAGATTTTCTGCAATCTGATGGTAAACCGGGGTATTTTGCCCAAGAGTTGTTTGTCTACGGCAAGAAAGGTGAACTTTGCCCACGATGTGGAGGAAAAATAGAATGTATCAAATTAGGGCAACGCAGTACGTTTTTTTGCCGTGTGTGTCAGCATTAAACACATTGGGGGCGAAGTTCATTGCCCCCTCTGAGTGATAATTTACTTATCTAATTTCTGTAGCATTGCCCGTGCAACTGACTCAGGCAGAAAAGATGAAATATCCCCATCATGCCGCGCAACATCTTTGATTAAAGATGATGAAACAAAGGACATATTTTGCGAAGGCAACAAAAAAACACTTTCCAGTTCCGGCATAAAATGTCGGTTCATATTGGCAAGCTGATATTCATATTCAAAATCAGCAACAGAACGCACACCGCGAATTAAGATGGTAGCTTGTTGTTTTTTCGCAAAATTAACCATCAATTCACTAAACCCGACCACCTCAACATTTTCCAGATGGACTGTCACCTCTTTCGCCAACGTGACACGTTCTTCCAAACTGAACATGGGATTTTTTCTGTCACTGTTGGCGATAGCCAGCAGAACATGGTCAAACATATTTGCGGCACGAGTAACGATATCAAGATGACCGTTAGTAACAGGGTCAAAGGTGCCGGGGTAAATCGCTTTTCTTTTCATCGTAATTACTCTTTTTTTGAGACAGTTCCCAAAGTGCGGCATATTTATTAAATGTGTACTGAGCATTTACAACAGCCAACACCAATCCTTGCTTACCATCAAGAAAACCCGCCCTCAATAGCCAAGTTTTGAAAAATGCACCTAGCATATGCGTTAAAACAGAGGAGTAAGACACTTTTTTACCTTGCTCGTGCCGATGCTTTGCCCAATCTCTTGCATAATTCAATTGCTTTTGCTGAAACTCCATCAGATTGCGGCAGGTCAAATGGCGTAAATCGCCCTTGAGTGCCACGATAGAAGCACCTTGAGTGTCAAGGGATTCATGAACCTGATTATCGTTGTATTGGTAACGTTCACGGCAATAGAGGCGAATGACTTTATCAGGATACCAGCCACTGTGTTGCATGAACCGTCCCATAAACAGATTGAGACGTGAGCAGCTATAGACTTTATTGTCATCAGGGTTGATTATAACTTGTTCAATAGATGCTTTTAGTTCTGGAGTCACTCGTTCGTCAGCATCGATCATGAAAATATAATCACCGCTGGCATAGGATTGCGCGAGCTGCCGCTGGCGACCAAAGCCGGGCCACTGAGTATTTGTGTAGACCTTTGCACCCATCTCGTTGGCTATTTGGCAAGTTGCATCCGTACTTCCGGAATCCAAAACGATGATCTCATCTGCCCAACTTACGGAAAGTAAGCAATCAGTAATCACATCAGCAGCATTTTTGGCAATCATGACAACAGACAGACGTTTTTTGTCACTCATTAATGGCTCCTTGGGGGAAGATAAGGCTCCAGTAATTTTAGCAAGCGCTGAAGCGCACCTTGATTTTCGTGCAGGACTTCTGCGGCATGGTGACCGTAATAACGGCGATAGTCTTCGTCTGTCAACAGGCTACTGATAGCTGAGCTTAATGATTGGCTATCCGTGACAGTAATCAGCCCATCCGCTTTCTCTAACTTGGCACAGATATCTTTAAAATTAAATGTATGCGGACCCATAATAACCGGAATAGCATGCGCCGCCGCTTCCAATGGATTATGTCCACCGCGCTCTATCAGGCTACCCCCGACAAAAGCCAAATCAGCAATACCGTAGAGGAGCATCAATTCACCCATGGTATCCCCAATAACAACCTGTACATCAGCCTCAGGGATCGTACCTGCACTGCGTAATATCGCACTCAGCCCCGCTTTTTGGGTTAATTCTGCTGCCTTGTTAAAACGCTCTGGATGACGGGGAACCAGAATTAATAAGAGATTAGGAAATTGTTTCAACAGCTTGCAATGTGCTTCCAAAAGAATACTTTCTTCACCATCATGCGTACTGGTTGCAATCCATACAGGACGATGGGGAGCCCATTGGCGACGTAAAGTAATCGCTTTTGCCGCTAATTCTGGTGTAACAGAAATGTCGAATTTAAGGCTACCCGTGACAGAGAGCTGAGAACGTCTTAACCCCAGTTCGATAAAACGTTCACCATCTTCCTGATTTTGTGCAGCAATCAATGTGATCTTATTTAAAATGGTTTTAATGAAGTTATTAATTTTCTGATATCCCACCGCAGAACGGGCTGATAACCTTGCGTTGGCGATGACCAGAGGGATTCCACGTTGGTGTAGCTGGGTTATCAGATTTGGCCACAACTCGGTTTCCATAATGATCACCAATTTTGGATTAACGTGATCAATAAAGCGGTTCATTGAACCCGGTAGATCATAGGGAAGATATACGTGGTTAACATCCGTCCCCAGAGCAGACAAAACTCTTTCGGAGCCAGTCGGTGTCATGGTAGTTATGGTAATGGGCAAAAAAGGATAATGATGCCGCAAGATCCGTACTAATGGGATGGCAGCCAATGTCTCACCAACAGAAACGGAATGAAGTAAAATTCCACCAGGGGTAACTTTTTTGGCGCAGAAGCCATAACGTTCCCCCCAGCGTTTGCGATACGCAGGTGATTTACGACTGCGCAGCAGCAGACGTAACCAGATAATTGGTTGGATAAGGTAGAGAAGTACCTGATATAAGCGAAGCAACATTCTATCAAATTCACTGACATAGACTGTGGCTATAATATCACATTGGCTTGAGGAAAGTGTGTAAAATGCGGATATGTTGCGCGGTTTTCCCTAAAAGGATAATGAGATTATCCTATTTATCAGTCAAATACACCTGATATCTAAAGATAGAAGGAGAAAGTAACTATTTTTAGAATATAATGAAACAAGATTTCTGCCTCAATCGCGAATATTGGAAATACAATGGGCAAAATACCCCCTCGATTTGAAAAGATTCTGATCATAAAATTAAGGCATCATGGTGATACACTGCTTGTTACCCCAGTTGTAAATACATTGAAAGAAAATTTTCCTGACGCCGAGGTCGATATCTTACTGTACAAAGAAACAGAGCCGATGTTGATGAATTTCGCCTCAATATCCCATATTTTTTCTGTAGACAGGCAGTGGAAAAAAGAAGGTACAAAAGCTTATATCGTCCATCACTGGTGTTTACTGAGTCAATTGAAAAAGCGGAAGTATGATCTCATCATTAACCTCGCTGACCAGTGGTACAGTGCCTTAGTGTCAAAAATTTCCGGTGCTTCAACTCGTGTCGCTTTTGATTTTCCTAAGCGACAAAATTTCTTGTGGAAAATCTGTTTTAGTGATTTGGTTTCTACCGAAGGTGAAGAATCCCTGCATGTTGTTGAGCAGAACCTATCAGCATTGAAACCGCTTAATCTTCCTAGTATCAATTTCAATGTAACAATGAGTTATAGTGAAGAAGATTGGCGAAAAGTGTCTGATCTTTTGCGCATTGGCGGCATTAATCACAAATATATCGTTATTCATCCTGCGTCACGTTGGTTTTTTAAGTGTTGGAATGACAGAAACATGAGTGAAACCATTAATGCTTTGCAGGCAGATGGACACTCAATTATCGTAACATCAGGCACGGAAGAGCGGGAAAAAGAGATGGTTGAGAGAATATTATCCAACTGTATTAAGGAGAATATTCTCTCTTTGGCTGGTCAAATTACATTACCTCAACTTGGAGCGTTGATTGCCCATGCCAAACTATTTATTGGGGTTGATTCTGTTCCCATGCATATGGCAGCTGCACTGAAAACGCCTTGCATCACGTTATTTGGGCCATCTAAATTAGCTTTCTGGCACCCATGGAATGTTAACGGAGAAGTGATTTGGGCAGGGAATTACGGTAAATTACCTGACCCTGATGATATCGATACCAAAACAGATATTCGCTATTTGGATCTTATCCCGACTGATGTCGTGATTGCTGCTGCCCGGAGATATTTACCATGAAACCTGTGCGCCTTGCCATTGTACGGCAAAAATATCGCCCTGATGGAGGTGCTGAACGTTTTATCTCTAGGGCGCTTGAAGCATTAGATAATAACAAACTAGACTTAAACGTGATTACTCGCTCTTGGCAAGGGAGTATAAATCCTAATTGGCACGTGCATTTGGCAAACCCTTTTAAATGGGGACGCATCAGCAGAGAAAGAGGGTTCGCTGATGCTGCCAGGACTATTTGGCAAAAGGAGAAATTCGATATCGTTCAAAGCCATGAACGCATTGCCGGATGTGATGTTTATCGGGCAGGGGATGGTGTCCATCAACGCTGGTTGCAGCAAAGAGCACGGATTTTACCCTCCTGGAAAAGCAAATTACTTTTTGTCAGTCGCTATCACCGTTATGTTATGGATGCTGAAAGAAGAATGTATTTTGCACCTGAATTGAAAAAGGTCATTTGCAACTCTCAGATGGTAAAGCATGAGGTAATGGAAGATTTTGGTCTGCCTGATGAGAAAATCTCTGTTATCTATAATGCCATTGACCAATCACAATTTTTTCCTGTTGAGGAAGCTGAGCGGCTCTTATTACGACAAAAATATGCTCTTCCTGAGCAGGAAAAATGTTTTGTGTATGTTGGCTCAGGTTTTGAAAGAAAAGGATTGAAAGCGGCTATTGAAGCTATCAGCATGACGAAAGCGTATCTAATCGTGATTGGTCGAGACAAAGAAGAAAGTAAATATAAGCAGTTGGCTAATTCTCTTGGTTGTCATGAACGTATTCGATTTTTGGGAGTACAAAAAAAGACACTGCCATTTTATCAAATGGCGGACGGATTATTATTACCAACGCTATATGATCCTTTCCCGAACGTTATTTTAGAAGCGATGGCATGTGGTTTACCTGTCATAACCAGTGACACTTGCGGGGGAGCTGAATTCATTGTTTCAGGAGAAAATGGGTTTGTGTGTGATGCCCTGGATACTTCAGCTTTAGCAGAATCTATTTCTTTAGTGCCAGCGGATCATTTAACCAGCAAGATCTCAATGTTATCCAAAAAGAAAATAGTGAACTATACACCTGCTTATTTGTCTAAACAGCTTACGGAATTGTATAGCAAGGTGCTTTCTCTATGAAAGTACATATTCTATTTATCATTGATGGACTACCGGGAGGTGGAGCAGAAAATGTCACTATTCGTTTATGTGATGGTCTGCAACAAAAAGGTTTTGATATTACCTTGTTGTCTCTCTCTGACAAATGTGAATATCCGATCCCTGATAATGTTGAGTTAATCATTAATACCGATGAATATAAAGGACCTTTTAGAAGACAGACTGAGATTTCTCGCAGAGCGAAATCCATGGATAAGGTTCTGGAGAAAGTCTTTCTTCGAAAAGGCACTCCTGTGTTAGTGATATCTAACTTGCACAAAACAGATCGTATTGTCGCGCAGTCTAAGATATTGGCTGGCTTGAACATATGGTTTTGTATTCACGGTGTATTTTCAAAATCGTATCTGGAAAATAAAACGGGATTGTCGCGCTGGGTTAAGAAATGGAAAATTCAGCGTGTTTATCAAAACCATAACTTGATCTGTGTCTCTGATGCTGTGGGCTTAGATTTGAAAGAAAACTTATCGTTGGCCCCCAAGAAAATGGTCACGATTTACAATCCATTCAATTTTGCTGAAATTAAATCCTATTCATTAGAAAATAATCCTTATTCAGGTGAAAATTATTTTCTTCATCTCGGGCGTTTCCACAGTGTAAAACGGCATGATCGCTTACTGGAAGCTTTTGCTATAGCTAATCTTCCTTGTAAATTGTTAATTGCAGGCCAAGGTGATGAAAACATAGTCAGGGCGATCAAACAAAAAATTGTGGAACTCGGCTTGCAATCTAAAGTTCTCTTAATAGGTTTCTTAGTGAATCCATTACCGATAATACGGGAGGCTAAAGCTGTTGTATTAAGTTCAGACAGCGAAGGACTAGGCAATGTTTTAATTGAAGCTTTGATTTGTAATACTCCGATTATCAGCACAAATTGCCCTGGCGGAGTCAGCGAGATTATGGTGGGTGAGCTGGAACAATATAAGTCTGAATTGACCTCCCACTCGTTAGCGGAAAAAATGCGACTGGTTTACCAAAATCCACCAGTGATTACAGAAGATATGTACAAGAAATTTGATTTGGACGTTGTTATTGGGAAATATTTATCGTTGATAAAGCAATAAGTGCTCAATAATTACAGACATAATATGGATAATATAGGTCATATGACAACCCTCTGAACCTATGTAGACAATTTCCACAAACAGTAATGTTTCTCTATGTTTTATTTATATTTAGGCCGTAGATTATGACTAAACCTGCATTCATCATCACAATTGATACTGAAGGCGATAACCTTTGGCAAAATAGTGTCCAAATCTCTACCGAAAATACGCAATATTTACCGAGATTCCAGAAACTATGTGAGCAATTTGGCTTTAAGCCTGTTTGGTTAACTAACTACGAAATGGCAATGGATAACAGTTACATCGAATTTGCCAAAGATGTAATTTTTAGAAATACCGGGGAAATAGGCATGCACTTACATGCCTGGAACAGCCCGCCTCTTATTCCACTCACAGATGATGATATGCACTATAAGCCTTATCTGATCGAGTACCCTAAAGAGCAAATGAGAGCAAAAGTCGATTTTATAACTCATCTTTTGGAAGAGAAACTCCAAACTAAAATGTTGAGCCATCGTGCCGGTCGTTGGGCCTTTAACCAGGATTATGCGCAATTATTGGCTGAGTATGGTTATCAAGTCGACTGTTCTGTGACGCCAAAAGTGGATTGGCGTTTTACCAAAGGTGATCCTGACGGAAATGGCGGAACAGATTATAGCCATTTTCCTACTCATGCTTATTTTATGGATTTACAAAATATTTCTAAAGAGGGGTGTTCTTCCCTACTGCAAGTACCCATGAGTATCCAATATAAGCATTCTTCAATGATGAATTGTATTAAACAAAAATATGATCAATTAAGAGGAAAAAAACGTTTTCCATCAGTTAATTGGCTGCGTCCAAAAGGTGGTAATGTAGAGTTGATGAAAAAAGTTATTCAACAAACTTTAGCCAGCGGCAGCGATTATATTGAATTTATGCTACATTCATCCGAGTTCATGCCGGGTGGAAGCCCAACATTTAAGAACGAAGAACAGATTGAACAACTTTATCAAGATTTAGAAGAATTATTTGAGTTTATAAAACCGCTAGCTCAGGGAATGACATTAGCAGAATACTATCAATTTAAATTATGAAAAAATAAGATATATCACAATAATACCTTACATTAAAAAAACAATAAATTTCATAAATATCTCTAATTTTATGAAGTTACGTATTAGCAATACTACACCTAAAATGCCAACTAATTATTATGATTACTAAAACACCAGACACACATTCAGATTGTTCAAAAATATTGTCTATTGTCGTGGCTGCTCATAATTTAGAAAAATTAATTTTAAAGTGTATAAATAGCATAAAGAACACTTTAACTGATTTAGAACCCTCCATATATGAAGTTTTGCTAATAGATGATAGTTCGTCCGACTCAACAACTTCAATTTTAAAAAAATTTTCAGAAGAGAATGACTCTTTTATCTATATAAGAAAAGAATTTAAAAGCTTAGGAAAAGTAAAGAAATATGCTGTTGAGCAAAGTAAAGGTGAATACATTACTTTTGTTGATGGCGATGATTTTCTATCAGATTTTTCCATGAAAGACATCATCGATTTTCTTATAGAAAAAAGACCTGACACGCTAATCAGCCCATTACAAGATGTCAGAAAATCTGAAGATATAATACATAAATCAAAATTTCTATCTCCGATACTATTCGATAGAAATACAGCCATAAAAGAATATCTTATCCATAAAAAATTTCAGGCACATTCATGTGGTAAATTTTTCAGAAGAGATTTATTCAACGGAAGTAATTTTCCAGAAGTTTCATGCTATGAGGATGCTCTGTCATTTTCATCAATATTAGTTAAATGCGACAGAATATATTATACAAGAATGAAGTATTATAATTATATTAAAAGAGAAGGAAGTCTTTCTGAGTCCATAAATAAAGATAAAATAAATGCCATGGCAGAAGTGGTATTTATTGATGATAAAGTATTTGGTGAAAAATTCAGAAACCTTACTGCCTGTCATGCAATAGAAATTGCATATAAATATCACAACTACTTATCAAGGGATTATTTCCATTCGTTAATTAGTCTAATTAATAGTATATCTATATTCAGTTTCATGTTAGATAATCGTGTTAGATTTAGCTTTAAGGTAAAATACTATAAAGTGATGATGAATAAAAAATCATTAATAACAAATGACGTGTAAGATTAAATAAAACAGTGAAATTAATTTTTTATCTGTTTTATTAATTTAAAAAAAGTCACATTTATCAATGAAGTTATTTGATAATATAAAACTTCCTTGATAAAATAGATATAATTTGCATGGCATATAAGTTTTATGTAAACTTATATGCCATAGTGATATTATGAACATTTTCATTGAGGTAGATAATGAACTTATCCCTTAGACTTTCTGTATTAATGTCAGTCTACAATGGTGAAGATTATTTAGCAGAATCTATTGATTCTATATTATCACAGACATTTGAAGGTTATGAACTTATCATAATTGATGATGGTTCAACTGATTCGACCTCTTCTATTCTATCTTCATATGCCAAAAAAGATAAGCGAATCAGAATAATAACCAATGAAAACAATATTGGTTTAATTAGTTCTCTTAATAAAGGATTGCATATAGCATCTAGTAATTTAGTTGCAAGAATGGATGCTGATGACATTGCAATTCCTGAGCGCTTTGAAATTCAAATGGATTTTATGCGTGATCACCCAAATGTAGCTGTTTGTGGAGGATTCACAACATATCTGGAGAACCCGGCTAAGGGTGATGTACATGCTATAAACCATGAAGATATTGTTGCTGAATGTTTTTTTCATTGTCCCTTCGCTCATCCTACTGTGATTATGAGGAAAGACAAAATATTAGAGTTAACAGATGGATATGATCCAAATGACCTATATGCGGAAGATTACGGATTATGGAGCCGATTAGTTATTTCAAAAAAAATTAAATTTGCAAATATAAATAAATCTCTTTTAAAATATCGTACACATCCAAATAATCCTAGGATTGAATACAAGAAAAAGCAAAAAGAAACAGCAAATAATATTCAGAGAAAAATGTTCTTATCTTTAGGTATAAACATTCCGTTGAAAGATATTGATTTACTCAATCATTCTGAAGGTAAAATATCTATTGGCAACATCAAAAAATGTGAATCTTGGCTGCTAAAAATAGAAAGAAGCACTGATAACATGGAACCCCTTGAAAGAATTGCTTTTCTAAAAGAAATTAAAGATAAAAAAATGTATTTATGGAGAAGAATAAGAAAAAATTCAATTCCAGCCATACTAAGATATATAACTGCAAGATTTTACTATAGAAAATAATTTTTCATGGTTTTGTATAATTATTATTACGTTACAAGTGACCACTCAGATGGTCACGGTAACCTTTGCTTCTTTTAAGAAAGAGTAACATAGAATCATGTATATTTTAAATATGTTATTAATAGCCCATTAATAAATTATAAAAATCAATATGTAAACAATTAATCTTAGACATTTTCTACTATATTTTATCAAAGCCAATGTTTTTTACAGCTAATTAAAGACTCATTGACTCAGAATCAAGGTCATTTATTTGAAGAAAATTATGAAAGCGTCAACCTGTTATTTTATAAAATAGTTATTATTTTACTATAAATCATTTTTAAATTAAGTGATCATATATTCTATTACATTGTTTTTAGGTAAAATGGTACAATTGACTAACTTATTCTAATTATTGACAGATCAAACCATAATATGCTTATGGAGATATTTCCTATGGGGACAGTAAAAGCACTTCTTTCAGGATGGAAAGAATGCGATTTTGAGCAGTATAAAGAAGCTTATACTCTTTTAGGTGGATGTACATCAGCACATCCCAACATTATATCCTTTTTGGATAGACATCTTGATGAAAAATTGTTCTTCTATATTAAAAGAACAGAAACTTCAATCAAAGGAGCCTATTTTTCTTTTAAAAATAAAAAATTAGTTGAAAATATGCAAACTAGATATCCATTTTCATATGACGAAATTATTTTCCCCATAGCAAGGAATGTTAAGCTATTTCTACCTGTAAAATCAAAGCGATTATCTCCAATCCATAAAGATAACTTTATCAATATCAGCCATCATCCACGATTGAACAAACGAAAAATCTGTTTAATCAAAGACAATTTTTCTTACAAAACCCGCCGGAACCGCAGCAACGAAATAAATAAATTCAAACGTGCGGGTGGAGAAATTCGTTCTTCAAGTGAATTTAGTGCACAAGAATTGGTGGACATCTATATCGATTTGTACCAGAAACGTTGGAATTATAACCACTCTGAAGAGCAAAAAAAGCATCTACTTGAAATATATACAGAGCTTCGTGATCATATATTTGGCTGTGTGTTACTTATCAACAGTAAACCTTGTGCTTACGATTTTGTCCTATCGGCGGAAAGTCCTAAATGGATTTCATTTGATGCCATTAATGGTGGTTATGACCCTGAATATGCATACCTTAGTGTTGGTAGTATCTTAATGTGGGTGAATATCCAACAAGCAAAAGTACTATGCCAACAGGGAGACAAAACTATGCGTTATTCCTTAGGTAATCCTACTCTTGAATATAAACATCGTTGGTGTGAAACATTCCCTCTAGGAAAAGTTCTTTTTTAGAGCTTACTTCAAAAGCAGCATAACTTCTAATGGTTCAATATGTTATATCGTATTATCTATTAATTTAAGTCAATGCTGCTATTTTCTATATGAGTTCCCTCTGCCAACCTCAGCACCCGTTGGTTTATGGTCGCCCGTTCAAGTGGAGCACTTCAATTTTTTTGATAGCAGTGAAATAAAATTGAGATTATTTGGATCAAAAAATGTGACTTTTTTATGAATTAAACATAATATTTATCGCATTATTTTTTCCATTTTACAGGGTTCTCTAAAATGAAAAATTCTAATTAAAGCACCGTAGTATTTATCTCTTTATGTTATGTACGATTACAACAATTGATAATAATGTTTTCTATATAATAACCATCGAATAATTTGTATAAAAATACCACTTTAGTTATAAACTGAAGCAATGAATAACCCAAGCTCCTAAGAAAGGAGCTCTGTAATGATGAGATTGAAATATTATTTCATCAAAGAAATAAAAATAAAAGTTAAGATACAACCAAGAAGAAATCCTATTGAAAAATATTTTATTTTCTTTTGTCTTTTGTCTTTATTATGGGAAATATCATTTTCATTAATAATATGCTGATCCCAGCCAATATGTTCTGTTGCACTATTCTTTAAGAGAACAGCATACATTCCCATATCATAATACAATTTTGAAATATGCGCTTCAGCTTCTCCAAAATCTTTCCCAACATAGTAAGGAGCTATTCTTAAGTAATCACTTTTTCTGCGTAAACCAGGATTAAAGCTAAATCCCTTCCAAACTTCATCATTGCTTTCTAATATCGAAAAATCTACTCCACAGACCGATTGCGGATTAGAGGGATAATGGAAAGGATAATTAATCTTTATATCTTTTTCAAAATCACGTAACCATACTTGCAGAATGTCATGATTTTTTTCAAGCAGTAAACGTGAATCTTCGATAAATCTATCTCTATAAAAAAGCCAATCATCTTCACAATGGAAAATATATTGTGTCTCTACTTTACTATAAGCTAGATCTATAGACTTTATTTGTCCAACCTTGGGATTATTTATTATTATTTCGCAATGAGGTTTCCAATGTTCTGGTATTACCTCTACAATTTTTTTGTTTCCTGAATCCTCTGTAATTATCACTTTTCCAATTGGATAAGTATTATTCTTATCCAATGATTGAATAGTATTTTCTAATAGTTCAAACCTTCCACAACTTGTGATAACTATAGTGACATCACTTTTATCTGAAAAAATCATATATATATACCTGATTTTATTTTTAGAAAAATTTTTTGGATAATTAATTTTATCGCTAAATATTGAGATCAAACCTCTATATGTTTTTGACAAAACACAACATCAGTACTTTTAGAAAATCTAATCAATTTTAAATTAGGGAACGAACGCGTGTTGGATGTCATATTTTAATATAAAAATCGTTTGTGCATAGCCACTAGGAAAAGTTCTTTTTTAGAACTTCTTGCAAGAGCGACATAACTCCTGATGGTACGATACCCTGCATCGTACCATCACCCGATTTCAGGGAGTGCTGCTCTTTGCCATATCCGCCGATCAACCCCGGATCTGTCGGCCCAAATAACGTAATATTGGGCCGATCAAGCGCCGCTGTAAGATGGCTTAATCCCGTATCAACGGAAACCACCGCTTTTGCACCAGCGAGAATTTGAGCAACTTCCGCAAGACTCAATCTCGGTAACACATCAACATGAGAAAACCCTTCTGCCAGCTTTAATGCCCGTTGGTGTTCGTGCTCTTCGCCCCAAGGTAGTTTGATTCGCATGCCTGTTGTTTGGATATCGGCAATAAGTTGTCGCCAATGATTTTCAGGCCAGTGCTTTTCATCACGAGTTGTTGCATGAAGGAAGACCAGATAATCACTTTGGTTTCCTGCTTGTTGGTTCAGAAAGTGGCGAGCGATGGCATAATCACCTTGTTCCGACGATTTTTTATAGTCCAGACTTTCAGCAAACAAGGCACGAATGCGTTCAACCGCATGTTGTTGCTTGCTAACAGAATGACGGTGATCGTAGAAAACGCTGGCGATGGGTTCACGGATACTTTTTCTGTCATAACCATGTTTTGCACCATGTGCCAGTCGAGTCACCAAGAAGGCACTTTTTAACAATCCTTGGGCATCAATGATCGCGTCATAGTGATGCAGCCTCAGTTGGTTCCGAAACTGCGCGCGTTCTTCACGGATATCTTTCCTGAACCAATTTTTCCGCCAGCGACGGATAGCGACAGGAATAACATTTGCGACAGCACTGTGCCAGGTTGGGATTTGTGCAAACGCCTCTTCAACCACCCAATCAAATTGAATCTCAGGAAAATGCTGTCTGGCATCTGTCAGAGCCGGCAGAGTGTGCAACACATCTCCCATTGAAGATGTTTTTACCAGTAAAACACGCATTAATTCTGGCTCTCCGCCTGTAGCAGTTGTTCTAATGACGCTAAAACCATGTCAGGATGAATATCAATCAAACTCTGGTGATAACCGCCATCACTGTCACCTTTTCTGATCTTGTGATATCCCCTAATCAGGCGAATAACTTCAGCCTTATTTGATAACGGTGGAGTGAAATCAGGACTACTTGGGCCATATAATGCGACTAAAGGACGCTTTAAGGCTGCCGCAACGTGCATCAAACCTGAATCGTTCGTTACTATGGCGTCACAGGCTGCGATAATATTGACTGCTTGTTCAAGTGAGGTTTTTCCTGCCAGATTGAGACAATCTTCGCGGGCTTCTTTGCTTAAAAGGGTGCGTATATCTTCACTCGTTTCGTGATCTTTGGCGGAGCCAAACAGTAAAATTTGATATCCCTTTTGGGAAATTAACTGTTCGGCAAGGGTTGCATAGTGATAATGCGGCCAGCGTTTGGCTGGACCAAATTCGGCTCCAGGGCAGAATCCAATAATGGGACGGTGATCGGCAATATTGAAGGCTGAGGTTGATTCTGCAATATCTTCGTCATTGACAGCTAACTGCGGCCACAACAGAGGCTGAGGAAGATCATCGGCACTGCGTATATTTTTTGCATCATATGCGAGAGCTACATAGCGCTGAACCATGAGTGGAAAAGCTTTTTTGTCCAAGGTACGGATATCATTTAACAGCCCGTAACGCATTTCACCGCGCCAGCCTGTACGCAGCGGGATATTGGCGAAGAAAGGCACCAATGCGGACTTGAATGAATTGGGTAGCACATAGGCGCGATCGTACTTATTTTCACGCAATGTGATCCCAAGGCGACGACGTTCTCCCACGGCCAAGACACCATGACCAAGCGGCATAGCCAATGCCTGATTCACTTCTGGCATCTTTGCCAATAATGGACGGCACCATGCGGGAGCCATCACATCAATTTCTGCATTAGGATACAAATCTTTCAGAGTACGGTAGAGGCTTTGTGACATCATCATGTCACCTACCCATGATGGGCCGATCACCAATATCTTCATAGAAGTCGATTAATTATCCTGATTGAGCCATTGCATATATTCAGCAACACCTTCAGCAACGGTCTTGAACGGCTTTTCATAACCAGCAGCACGAAGTTTTGTCAAATCGGCCTGAGTGAAACTCTGATAGCGGCCTTTTAACTTTTCTGGGAAATCGATGTATTCCACAGCAGGCGATTTTTCTTTATGGAATTCAGTAACAGCATCGGCAACAGACTGAAAAGATTCTGCACGACCCGTTCCACAGTTAAAAATACCGGAAATGCTGTTTTTCCAGAACCACAGATTTACCGCAGCGACATCACCGACATAGATAAAATCGCGACAGAAGTTTTCACTACCAGCAAATAATTTCGGGTTTTGCCCTTGGTGAATTTGATTGTTTAAATGATAGGCAACACTCGCCATACTGCCTTTATGCCCTTCGCGCGGCCCATATACATTGAAATAACGGAAGCCACAAACTTGGGAAGCCGCATGAGGTAAAATATCGCGAACATACTGGTCAAAAAGAAATTTGGAGTAGCCATAAACATTGAGAGGTTTTTCGTACTGACGTTCTTCAATGAAATTATCACTGCGGCCACCGTAAGTTGCAGCAGAAGATGCATACAGAAACGGGATCTGACGCTCAAGGCAATAATGCAGTACATCTTTAGAGTACTGATAATTATTGTCCATCATATACTTGCCATCCCATTCCGTTGTGGACGAGCACGCACCTTCATGGAAAATGGCATCAATATCACCTAAATCATCACCTGCAACGATACTGGCAACGAAATCTTCCTTATCCATATAATCGGTGATATCCAAATCAACCAAATTGACAAATTTTGTGCCGTCTTTCAGATTATCAACAACCAAAATATCCTTATAGCCTTCGTCATTCAGTGCCTTGACAATATTGCTGCCAATAAACCCCGCACCACCAGTGACAATAATCATTTGGCTCACCTCTAAATAGTCAGTATCTTTGGAACGTATAATAGCACTTAACCCTACTGACGACAGTAGCTTAAACAGGGGAAAGTCCTGAAATCTTATCTCATGGTAGTCTCTGAGCCGTGATCAACTTTACAAAGTTGATATTATCTTTCTTGTTATGTCGTCACTAGCATGATCTGTCAGTAAGATACTCACGCCTTTCACTTAATTAGGTACTCAGGAGAGAAAAATGTCAGCGTCGTTTTACCAGAAAATTAATGAGCAGTTGGAACAAACTCGTTCCGAAGGGCTATTTAAAAATGAACGTATCATCACATCTGCCCAGAATGCCAACATTGCTGTTGCTGAAGGTAGCCAGGTCGTTAATTTTTGTGCCAACAACTATTTAGGTTTGGCTAACCACCCTGACCTGATAGCTGCTGCAAAAGCAGGAATGGATAGCCACGGTTTTGGTATGGCTTCTGTCCGTTTTATCTGCGGTACGCAAGACTCCCATAAAGAATTAGAAAATAAGATAGCTGAATTTTTGGGTATGGAAGATTCCATTCTGTACTCCTCATGTTTTGATGCAAACGGCGGTCTGTTTGAAACGCTGTTTGGGCCGGAAGACGCCATTATTTCTGATGCCTTGAATCATGCCTCCATTATTGATGGTATTCGTCTATGTAAAGCGAAACGTTATCGCTATGCCAACAATGACATGCAGGAATTAAGAACACAGTTAGAGAAAGCAAAAACAGAAGGTGCGCACAATATCCTGATCGCAACTGACGGGGTATTTTCAATGGATGGTGTGATTGCTGACCTTAAATCTATCTGTGATTTAGCAGACGAGTTTGGTGCAATGGTCATGGTTGATGACTCACATGCCGTTGGCTTTGTTGGTAAGCATGGCCGTGGTACACACGAATATTGTGATGTCATGGGACGTGTCGATATTATCACCGGTACTCTCGGCAAAGCCTTGGGCGGCGCATCTGGCGGCTATACCGCTGCGCGCAAAGAAGTCGTAGAGTGGCTACGCCAGCGTTCGCGTCCTTATCTGTTCTCTAACTCGCTGGCTCCGGCTATCGTCGCTGCATCGATCAAGGTGCTGGATATGCTGAAAAATGGCGATGATCTGCGTGAGCGTCTTTGGAAAAATGCGAATCTGTTCCGTGAGAAAATGACCGCAGCAGGCTTTACTCTGGCGGGTGCTGACCATGCAATCATTCCAGTAATGCTGGGTGATGCAAAATTGGCGCAGGAATTTGCGACTGAATTGCTGAAAGAGGGTATTTATGTGATTGGGTTCTTCTACCCGGTTGTCCCTAAAGGTCAGGCACGTATTCGAACCCAGATTTCCGCCGCCCATACTGAAGAACAAATTGAACATGTGGTGGCTGCATTTATAAGCATTGGAAAGAAACTGAACATCATTGCATAAGGTATCACTATGAAAGCCTTGTCGAAATTAAAGCCAGAAGAAGGTATCTGGATGACAGATGTGCCCGCTCCAGAACTTGGGCACAACGATGTGATGATTAAAATCCGTAAAACAGCCATCTGCGGTACGGATGTCCATATCTATAACTGGGATGATTGGTCACAAAAAACCATCCCGGTTCCGATGGTGGTAGGGCACGAATATGTCGGTGAAATCGTTGCAATTGGCCAGGAAGTCAGAGGGTTCAACATCGGTGATCGCGTCTCCGGTGAAGGCCATATCACCTGTGGTCACTGCCGTAACTGCCGTGGCGGACGCACTCACTTATGCCGCAATACCACTGGCGTCGGTGTAAATCGTGCGGGAGCTTTTGCTGAATATTTGGTCATTCCTGCATTTAATGCCTTTAAAATTCCTGACAATATACCGGATGAACTCGCGGCTATTTTTGATCCATTCGGTAATGCGGTACACACAGCACTCTCTTTTGATTTGGTGGGAGAAGATGTACTGGTCTCCGGTGCCGGTCCCATCGGTATTATGGCGGCGGCAGTATGTAAGCATGTTGGTGCCCGCCATGTCGTGATTACCGATGTGAATGAATATCGCCTTGAACTGGCTCGCAAAATAGGTGTCACCCGCGCCGTGAATGTCAACAAAGAAAGCCTGACTGACGTTATGGCAGAATTGGGCATGACAGAAGGTTTTGATGTCGGTTTGGAGATGTCAGGGGCACCACCCGCATTCCGTACTTTGCTGAATACCATGAATCACGGCGGACGCATCGCTCTGTTGGGTATTCCTCCTTCAGATATGGCGATAGACTGGAATCAGGTTATCTTTAAGGGACTGTTCATCAAAGGTATCTACGGACGTGAAATGTTCGAAACATGGTACAAAATGGCAGCATTAATTCAGTCTGGATTAGATTTAACTCCAATCATCACTCACCAATTCTCGGTTGATGATTACCAGAAAGGCTTTGATATCATGCGATCAGGGCAATCTGGCAAAGTTATCCTGAATTGGGATTAACCGATTATTCAAAAATCGGAACAGGTATCCGTAATTTGATGGATACCTGTTTCATCCTCTTTTTGCTGGAATTTTTTCTTATTAACCTTTTGGTTAACTATTACTTGGCTTTCCGCCGTGTTGCTTAAAGTATTTAGCGCCCCTTGTTTCGGTAAGCGTCCAGAAGCTTCTGAATATGCTGACTCAAGGTATCAACAATGACGTTATTTATTAATGCCTTCCCTACTCTCTTGAGATAATCCAACTGAGTTTCCGGTACAGGCTCTGGTTTCTGAGGCCTTATACACTTGCGAGCTATCTGTTGTTCATTTTTGTTTGGCGACACGAAGTTCAACAACATACCCGGTGTTACTAATTCAATATCATCAGGTAATACCGCAAGTGCTTGCTGTAAAGCACGAACGGTTGTTGGATGCGGATGCCCAATTGCAATGGCAGAACCTTGCTTACGGGCAAGTGCAATCGCCCGGTTAAGTTGATGCCGTGTTTCTGCTTCAGTCTGAACATTATCCAAAAAAACATTCCGGCGGATCACTGGAACAGATGTTCCCATTGCTGCTTTAGTCACTTGCGTACTGCCAATCGTCACACTATCCAGAAAATAGAGATGATGCCGAGACAATACTTGCATCACTTTCTCCATCCCCCTGAAATCAGATGTCATTGCACTGCCCATATGGTTATTCATACCCACTGCATGGGGAATTTTTTGTATCGCATCTTGAATAATGCGATCAATTTCTTCTCGGCTCATGGCAGGAAGCAGAGTATTTTTTTCCAATGGTTGCTGACTTAGTGGTGCCATCGGCAGGTGGATCAAAATTTCTCGTCCCTGCTGATGAGCCTTTTCCGCCATTTTCCTGCCGAATGGAGAATTCGGAAGAATTGCAATAGAAACCGCAACGGGCATTTGTAATATCTTGTTTTCTTCATGAACACGATAGCCGACATCATCAATGACAATCGCTAAACGCGCAGCTTGAGCATTTAGGGTCACCAATAATGATGTGAAGAATGAAAGTATCCAAAATAACAGAGTGGGCAGGCCAACATGTTTCATCAATAGATACTTCATTTTCATCATCAGTATGATCATCCTATTTTGTGTTCTTTCTTATTTTCCTAACCACGGCAACGGGTTAACAGCCCGTCCCTGACGACGAATTTCAAAGTATAATGAAGGCTGCTGTTGCCCGCCACTGCTACCGACCAGAGCTATAGGCTGACCAGCCCTGACTTGTTGCCCGACACGAACCAGCGTACTTTGGTTGTAACCATAAAGACTCATATCACCTTTACCGTGTTCAATGACGACAACCAGACCATAGCCTTGCAGCCAGTCTGCCAACAATACGCGTCCATCTGAAATGGCTCTCACTTCCGTGCCCTCAGCGGCAGGGATAACAATCCCTTTCCAACGCAGTTCACCCTGTATTGCTTCACCAAAACTATGGATGACACGACCACGCACCGGCCAGATGGCTTGACCGGCAGGACGCCCAAGTCCGCCTGTTCTGGCCATAAGAGCACGCTCATCTTCTGTTGGTTTATAACTGGTGCCTTTTTGTTGGGCTTGTTTCTGCTTCGCAGCAACTTGTGCACGAACACGGGCCGCTTCGCGGGCTTCGCGTTCAGAACGGGCTTTGGCTTCACGTTCAGCTTTGGCAATCTTATTCCTCAAGCTGGTTTCATTCTGCCGAAGCTCCGTCAAACTCTGCTGATCTTTTTTCAATGAAGATTCCAGCTCCGTCAATGTTTTTTGTCGTGCGGTACGAACCACTTCCATTTTTTGTTTTTGCTGTTTTTGGCTGGACAATATTTCTTTTTGCTCACTTCGCTTTCCCAGTCGCACTTTTTTTTGCTGGCTAAGCTCCTCAGTTGTTTTTTGCAACTTAGCTATAGTCTCCTGACGAGCCTGATTTAAATAACTGTAATAAGCGAGCACACGCTCCTTACGCTGAATTTCTTGTCCATTGAGCAATAATTCTAATCCTTGCTGATTCCCTTGCCGAAAGGCAGCATCCAACTGTCTGGCAAGTAACTGGCGTTGTTCTTTTTGCTGCGTTTGCAGACATTGGATATTTGCATTCAGAGTTGAGACTTCGCTCTCCAACTTATTCAGACGAACTTGTGTGCCATGCAAAGAGCGCCCGACTTCCGAGATAGTGCTTTCTTGTTCTTTTAATTGATTGAGCAAATCAGTGCGTTGTTTTTGCTGTTGTTTGACACTTTTCTCTTTTTCAACAATATCTTGCTGAATATCTTTAAGCTGGTTTTTATTTTCTGAAATCTGATTTGCGGACGTATTTGCACTGAAGCTGAAAAAGGCGAACAACAAAGCAAAGAGATATAACACTCTGATTTTTTTTTGCTTCTTATATTGTTTATGCCGATTATTACGGCTCTTTAGATCCTTATTTTCAGCCATCTTATTGTGCACCCTGCTGCTATATAGCGCTCGATTATTCCATGAGGAACCTTTCCTGACCAGAGAACAGCCTGTTTTTTATCATTAATTAAATTTTAGTTAATTTAGAAAAATCCGTTGCAACCGCTCGCTTCTACAACATGGCGCAATACTATAAAAAATGCTTCCTGTCCGCCTTCTTCATCCATATCAATAAACACCTGATTCAGATAATGCTGTGCAAACTCAGGATCTTCACGGAGAAGCTGCACCATTGCATCATCATGTAAACGTACTTTGGTCATATTAACCCTTTATTTTTCAAAAAAATCATGATCCCGCTCAAGGGTGTTAAAAATCCCTTTACCTGCATCATAAGGGATTTTTAATCTTTTAAATTCATTTTCCCAATTAGATAACGACTCTAGTGTTTGGTCTATATAATCATCTGATTTGAGGTATTTATATTCAGAACAAATTTCTCTAATACGTTTTCTTGTTGCTCTTCCTGTACTATTACCGCCAAATCCTGTCGTATGTTCCCCTAATGCGTTTGAAAATGTTAAATCATAAGCTGGTGATAATACCCATTCTTTTTCTTCATTATGAAGAAATGCAAAATTCTTTGTGTGATCATCATAATTATGTGATAACGCATTAAAAATCATCAACCTAGCCATCTTCTCCACTTCTTTTGCATTTTTCGTTAATACGTTAGTCAGTTTTAATAAGGTCGGATAGTCCATTGATGGGAATCTGAAGTCAGCATACATAAGTGCAGAAACAGTTATCATGTGAATTTTTTTATTCTGTTGTCTATCAAATCTCTTAGTAGCAAAAAAGTATTCTTCTGTTCCGTCAGGCATATCAACATGAAGCAAGGCAGACTCTGCCATATGAACACCAGCAGTTCTGGCCATTTCAGAATATGCAAATTCTATAGCTCCTGTTTCAACAGCTTCATTTAAAGATCTAAATTTTACAATCCAATGATCATAGCCTTCAGGTATCGAGCCAAAAGCAGTGGTTGCATGGCACCTGTCAGGTGACAATGCAACCACTGCTTTTGGTCTGGCTCCGCCAGGTGAGCCTCCCGCTAAACGTAATTTAGATAAAACATTAGAAGTCTCACCTTGCTGAACTTTTATAGCCTCTTCAAATAATTCTGAAAAATCAATATACTCCATAGCCTCTGTTTTTTCATTTTTAGGATAATATTCAAGGACCCCCATACCACGATCGCCTATATATGCCAGGCGGTCTAATGCGGTCATAGTTTGGTACACCCCATTGCCAAATTTACTGTCAAAAAACCTATCCATCAGCAACATTCCCCAACCATCAGGTAATGAGTCTGCAAAAGGTCCATGTAATCCCCCAAAAAGTCGGGGATCTTTGGCTAGTTGAGGTTTTTCATTAAAAGCCATAGTCAGAGGTGATAAATTAAACCCTGAAGCTAACCAATTATTTTCATAAGTGAAATAAATTCCTTTACCTTGAATCTTGGTAAGCATTCCAACTTTTATACCATTGCATAAAACATCAAGATGCTCTATATGTTTAAATTTGTTCATCTTGTCCCCCTCTGACGTTTGGCGTTGTTTAATTCTTCATATGTACTTAGATATTCAGTCTTAAAAAAATTGGATATCGAACCTAACGCATCTAAATGAGTCGCTAAAAGAATCATTGCCTCTAAAGTGATCGTTCCTTTAGTTTCAAATCTTTTGATCGTAGACTCAGAAACCCCTGACTTTTCCGCTAAAGTTTTCCTGGATAAGTTCTTGGATAACCTAAGCTTTTTGGCATTTTGACCAATATTAGCAGCTAATTCAGATGGTGAATAAAGTAAATGAATAAAAGACATCACCCCTCCAAACCATAAAATAATAGACCTTATAAGACCTATTAAAGGCATGAAATGTAAATAACAGGTCAAATATGAACATAATCTCTAGAATAGAGTGTAATTACAACCTTAAAATGCCCCCCTGTTCTCCAATATTAAAATGGGATTAGCCAAAACTGGATCAATCGCTTGATCGATATTTGCGTCTTGGGTTCCTTGCCCGATAGGGTAGAGAGAAATCACTGTTACATGAAATATTTCGATGATGCCTGACAATCACGTCATTCTCAGTGTATTTTTTATTTTTCTCGAAACGCTCTGCAAAAACTACATTGGATTATTGCTAATTGGCTGTAATTGACGCAGCACACAGGTATACTCTGCTACCTTAGATATTTGTTATTAACTAACGGGAGTTGTTGCCCTCCATGCTGCAAGAAATCATGCAATTTATTAGCCGGAACACGATCCTGAGTCTTGCCTGGATTGCATTGCTGGTGGCTGTCATCGTCATGACGGCAAAAAGCTTGTTCTCCAAGAGTAAAGTGATCACCCGTGCGCAAGCCATCCATTTTATCAATAAGGAAGATGCTATCGTCGTGGATTTACGCTCCCGTGACGATTTCCGCAGAGGGCATATCATTGGTTCCGTTAACCTGACACCGTCCGAGATTAAAGACAATAATCTGGGTGAGTTGGAAAAACATAAAAAACAGCCTGTTATTATTGTTTCAGCAAGTGGAATGGAAGCCAGAACACCGGCAGAGAATCTGGGGCGTTTTGGTTTTGAGCAGGTTTATTCCCTGAAAGAGGGGATTGCCGGGTGGGTAGGTGAAAATCTGCCACTGGCCCAAGGCAAGAAATAAAAAGAACTTAAGGTGTGAGCAGTATGCTCGCATTATTAAAGATTAATAAGGACGTCTGAAAAAGGTAAATATGATTATGTCAGAACAAAACAACACAGAAATGGCTTTCCAGATCCAACGAGTCTACACGAAAGATGTTTCTTTCGAAGCACCAAAAGCACCTCAGATTTTTCAGCAGGAATGGCAGCCAGAAGTTAAATTGGATCTGGATACCGCTTCCAGCGAATTGGTTGAAGGCGTTTACGAAGTTGTTCTGCGTGTCACTGTTACAGCGACATTAGAAGAAGAAACTGCATTTCTGTGTGAAGTTCAACAGGCAGGTATTTTCTCAATCGGTGGTATCGAAGGAACCCAACTGGCACACTGCTTAGGTGCATACTGCCCGAACATCCTGTTCCCGTATGCTCGTGAATGCATCACCAGTCTGGTAGGCCGTGGTACTTTCCCACAACTGAATCTGGCTCCAGTCAACTTTGATGCACTGTTCATGAACTACCTGCAACAACAGGCTGAACCTCAGTCTAACGAGGCTGAACAGGAAGCCTGATGAATACTGCTTCTATGACAGTGATCGGTGCCGGCTCATACGGCACCGCTTTAGCCATTACTTTGGCACGCAACGGGCATGAAGTTGTACTTTGGGGACATAACCCTGAACACATCCACGCTCTGCAACAAGCACGTTGTAACCAGACATTTCTGCCGGATGTTTCTTTTCCTGATAGTTTACTGCTTGAGGCTGATTTAAAGAGCGCTGTTTCAGCCAGCCGCAATATCCTTATCGTAGTTCCCAGCCACGTTTTTGGTGATGTCTTACAGCAGATAAAACCGCATTTGCAGCACGACAGCCGTATTGTCTGGGCGACCAAAGGCCTTGAAGCCGAGACAGGGCGTTTATTACAAGATGTGGCGCGTGAGATATTAGGTAATGAAATCCCCCTGGCTGTAGTTTCTGGCCCAACATTTGCGAAAGAACTTGCGGCAGGTTTACCAACCGCAATAGCTGTTTCTGCCACAACACCTGAATTTGGTGAAGAACTTCAGCAGTTTTTTCATTGCGGCAAAAGTTTCCGTGTATACAAAAACCCAGACTTCATTGGAGTACAACTCGGCGGAGCAATAAAAAATGTTATTGCAATTGGCGCGGGGGTTTCTGATGGTATGGGCTTCGGGGCTAATGCTCGCACGGCATTGATCACCCGTGGTCTGGCAGAAATGAGCCGCCTTGGAATAGCGTTAGGCGCTGATCCTTCCACATTTATGGGAATGGCGGGGTTAGGCGATTTAGTCCTGACCTGTACTGATAACCAATCCCGTAACCGTCGTTTTGGCATGATGCTGGGGCAAGGTATCGGTGTTGATGAAGCACAACGCGAAATTGGGCAGGTTGTCGAAGGATACCGCAATACCAAAGAAGTACGGGCTTTGGCAGAACGCACTGGTGTTGAAATGCCTATCTCAGAGCAGATCTACCAAATACTGTACTGCCATAAGAATGTTATTGAGGCGGCTCAAGCATTATTGGGAAGAGCCACAAGAGATGAGGGTGAAGTCTCTCAATCTTAAAAAAGATGGGAACACTTATATGTCGCGAGAAGAGCTGAACGAAGTCTGGAAAAATATAAAAAACGAGGCAAAGGCTCTAGCAGATTGTGAGCCTATGTTAGCCAGTTTTTTCCACGCGACACTACTCAAACATGAAAATCTGGGTAGTGCCCTGAGTTATATGCTGGCAAATAAGCTGGCAACACCGATTATGCCCCCCATTGAAGTCAGGGAAGTCGTTGAAAGAGCGTACCGCAGTGACCCTAGAATGATCGAATCAGCAGCATATGATATCAAAGCCGTTCGATTGCGCGACCCCGCTGTAGACAAATACTCAACCCCTCTGCTTTACCTTAAAGGCTTCCATGCATTACAAGCCTACCGCATCGCACACTGGCTGTGGAAACAAGATCGCAATGCATTGGCAATTTACCTGCAAAACCAGATTTCAGTTTCATTTGGGGTAGATATCCACCCTGCCGCGAAAATTGGTTGCGGTATCATGCTCGACCACGCAACGGGTATCGTCATTGGTGAGACCGCGATTGTTGAAAATGATGTTTCCATTCTGCAATCCGTAACATTGGGTGGTACTGGCAAAGCAGGCGGAGATCGTCATCCGAAAGTGCGTGAAGGCGTGATGATTGGTGCCGGCTCCAAGATCCTCGGCAACATAGAGATTGGTCGCGGGGCAAAAATTGGGGCGGGATCGGTTGTGTTGAGACCAGTACCGCCTCATACCACCGTGGCAGGCGTACCGGCGAGGATTGTCGGAAAACCGGAAAGCGAGAAGCCATCACTGGATATGAACCAGCATTTTAATGGCATCAATAACGGATTTGAGAATGGGGATGGGATTTAAGATTCCATCTCTTTTGGTAATACAGAATTAATAGCACTCAGCGCCTAATGGTACTGAGTGCTATATTTTAATCCCGCAATAAAGCACCGGGATACCCTAGTTGCCGCCATGCTTCAAACACCACCACCGCTACAGTATTAGAAAGATTCATGCTGCGGCTATCCGGCAGCATAGGAATCCTGATCTTCTGTTCAGGTGGCATATTATCTAACACATAAGATGGCAAACCACGGGTTTCCGGCCCGAACATCAGATAATCGCCATCACGATAACTCACATTACTATGCGCCGGAGTGCCTTTTGTGGTTAAGGCAAATAAGCGTGCACCAGAAGGAGATTGCGAATTGACTGAACTGAGTCCTTCACTCTCCAAGAATGCGTTGTAATAGTGATGCTGCTTGATATCGGCGAACTCATGGTAATCCAGCCCAGCACGACGCAAGCGTTTATCATCCCATGTGAAACCCAACGGTTGGATAAGATGAAGCTGACAGCCAGTATTGGCGCAAAGGCGGATGATGTTGCCTGTATTAGGCGGGATTTCTGGTTCGAATAGGACGATGTTTAGCATTATTATTAATAAGCGGTTTAAATAAATATGTAGAGGGAACCTCTAAAAACTCTCCCGTGAAAAAATAAGATCAACTTTGTACCCATTCGTCATAAAATTGATCTTATTGAGAAGAGGGATTTCTGACTTTTTCAAGCATTAAAAGGCATGAATGCTCGATT
>NZ_CAWQTY010000169.1:0-43249 GCF_963897815.1 Xenorhabdus sp. Sc-CR9 | reverse complement strand
GTTTCTTTAACAACGGATAAATGTTCAATCAGGGTCATAGGTAAGCGATTAGAAGAGAAATAAGGCTAATTAGATCATGCTATTAATTTTCATTCAATAGATGTTAAAAAAGTATGCTCGCGCCCTGAGTGTAGGTGAAGTAAAAATATCCGTAACTGACCAACGTGAGCAGAATGAAAGAGTAATCCAAATAATTGAATTTTTGGGTTGAATAACGTTCTGAAATGGGAAACAGAATAAAACCTAAGACCAGAATTCCGCTGAGGAATATGGCATTACGGTAAAATTCCTGCGTATTGGATAATGCATTTGAGTAGATGGCATACAGAGAAATAGCGATGGCAAGTATGGTTGTCAATTTCAGGTAGAAACCACCTAAGTGGCGGCTGCCGGAACCCGCTTCTTTATCCAGTTCTGCGGAAGATAGTGCGACATTATCAGTGCTCATGGCGACTCCATAATATTATGGTCAATAACATAATGGGAAAACTCAGGGTGAATTATGGCTGGGATGGCATGGAACTAAGTTCTGGTGGTACAAGGTAATCAGGTATATCCAGACCAATTTCGCGATAATATTGATAAGCACCGAGATGTAGTGGCACAGAGACACCTTTGAGTGCGTTTTCCGGCAGAATATACTTTGCTGAACTGTGAATTTGATGGACTTCTTTCTGATTTTCAAACATTACTTTGGTCAATTCATAGATGGTTTTTTCGTCTATTCCGCGTGTTGTCATTAGAATATTGGGTTGCGCAATAGTTTGAATGGCCCATTTCTGACGAGGGTAAGTTTCTGGATTAATGATGAAGCGGAACCATGAATTGGCGATGGCATTAATTTTATCCAGTTGTTCATCTGTCACATTCAGGATTCGGGCCGGAACACCACTGGCATACATATCCGTGACTGCTGATGCGGGTATACCCGCAGGCAGGGAACCACCATCAAGACGACCGTCTCGCATGGCCGAAACTGTATCACCATAGCCAAGGTATTCTGGTTGAATATCTTGCTTGCTGAGATTAACTCCTTTCAGAATAATCAGCGTAGATTGTTCGGTACCGCTGGCTTGTGGCCCGACAGAAAAACGAGTACCAGAAATATCATTCAACGTACCATCTTTGATTTTTTCATTTAATAGAACAAAGTGCTCAACATTAGGCCAGAGTACTGAAATTGAGCGCAAATCCTGATAAGAGCGGTTTTCAAAATTCCGAACTCCTTGATAAGCTTCGAGGGCGATCAAACTCTGTAAGATAGCGAGTTGCGCTTCATTTTTTTGGAGTAAATCAATATTTTCAATTGAACCTGCTGAAGATTGTCCTGTAACTTGAATATTCTCCTGTTTTAAATGATTACTCCAGATATTGGCTAATCCCACTCCCATCGGATAATAAGTTCCACCAGTGGAAGCAGTAGCTACAGAGAGAAAGCGTTTATGGGTATTCTCCACCTTTCCTGCAATGGCCATGACGACCAATATACAGATGGCGAGTATCACCAGAAGGAGTTTTATTTTTTTTATTTTCATAATGTGATTACCGGATGTTATGTAACAAATTCTTAATATTTATATTAATTTGTATACAACATTACTCCTCTAATTTAGAGTTTAATGTCATAAATTTGTGATAAGCGTTTTATAAATGTTAGAAGTGAAACAGGAAATATGAAATAATTGATGGTTTTTGAGTGATAAAATCACTAAATAATTTTTAAAGAGGTAAACGTTAGATTTACCGGGGCATGGCGCGTCATCAAACGCTAGTGAACCTCGTCAGGAGTATTCAATGTCTGGTTATGCGCTTAGTGTCATTGAGGTATTGGAAAAGTTAGCTATTAACAGCGTTGTGGTTTTTGGTTGGTCATTGGGAGGGCATATTGGAAATGATCGGGTTGATGTTTTGTGGCACTCCACCGATATCAACTGGTGCAGAACCTTTCTGGGAAGCACCAGAGTTATTTAATCGTATTTTTACTGATTTTCTCTATGATTTTTAAGGAGAATATCAAAATGTGAATAGAAAAATATTAATATCAAATTATGAAGAAAACAAACTCAATAAATGCGAATTGATAATAATCAATAATAGTGGGAGTTTTAATTACATGCTTGGACAGTAACGCAGTAAAAACTCCCGCCATTATAATTTAATAAACCAAACTATTAATCATAATTTAGTTTAAATCTCTTTATGCTAAAAATCCAGTTTAAATTATAAATCAATAATTATAAATAAGCATTAAACACAAACAGTTCACCAATGATTGTTACATGAAGGACATTGAAAATGATTTTCATGGTTACATACCTGATATTCAGATTTATTTTATACATTCATTGATGAAACAGAATTTATATTTTAAATATACTGGATGTTGATTATATACAGACTTTTTTGAGGAAACCTAAGAAACCCTTATCTGATAGCAAATCGCAGCCCCCTAAGCAGATTTGTTTGGCTGAAGGACCAAAGATATTACAAGCAAGAGCTGAGGCATTAGCAGTAACAGTTGTTCCGATAATAAAGGTCAGTATACAAGCAACTAATTTTTTGTTCATAATTTCATACCCTATTTTTGTGTGTAAATAAAAGTACTTGTCGTTTTCCAGCCTTGTTGGCTGCATTCATTAATGTTACTAGATTTTTCTTTAAGCTATAATATATGGCTTATTAGAAAAGGCGTTTAATAACATAATGTCTACCACTATTAGGAATCAGGTTATAGATTATTTAGAGAGTATTTTTTACTCGCCAAAAAATATACCGAGATTCACTCTGTGGCGTTAGCAGTGATAGTCGATACTATGATTCATGACAGTATAAAAGCAACTAATTTTCTATTCATGATTCCATATCTCATTTAGTCATAATGGATAAATATATCGACGTTTACAACATGTTCAATATCAGAATTGAACGTGATTATTCTTGCAATTGTTCTATGTTTTGGCTATCTATTTGTCCAATGCATTTATGATTTGTTTATAAAATAACAATGATGTATCTCTGAGATTTTTATATAAAAAAGCTACTGAATGATTTATAAGAGAAATATCCAGTTAAATTGATATTTAATTATATCATTTCTATTTTTATTATAAATTAGGCTTTTTATTACTATGTATATGGGGATATTATAACTGTCGTCTTTTCAGTCGCAGATTTGTTGATTACGCATACTTATCTTTTTATAAACATACGGTTATCTATGCTATAAAGGCAGAGGCATGTATCTTTTCATGAACCTCTATATTCCATAATGGGGAAATAGTGTGGGGGAGTGTGAGACAAACGGGATAAATCCGAGAGTTATTTTTAATGCGTTTTGATGAAATATTTTGAGATATTATAAAAGTTAAAATCCACGTTGAATTACGTGGATTTTAATGACTTTTCTGCTAGGGATAAGGCATCGTTAGATGCCTCAGACATAAAAAATCAGACGTTAAATAAGAAATTCATCACATCGCCGTCTTTGACGATATAATCTTTCCCTTCTGCACGCATTTTACCTGCTTCTTTCGCACCTTGTTCACCTTTGTAAGTGATGAAATCTTCAAACGCGATGGTTTGGGCACGGATAAAGCCTTTTTCAAAGTCAGTATGAATTTTACCCGCTGCTTGTGGAGCCGTAGCGCCTACAGGGATTGTCCAGGCACGAACTTCTTTTACACCGGCAGTGAAGTAAGTTTGCAGGTTCAGCAGCTCATAGCCCGCACGAATAACACGATTCAACCCTGGTTCTTCCAGACCCAGTTCAGCCATGAATTCTTCGCGGTCGGCATCTTCCAGTTCTGCAATATCAGCTTCAATCGCAGCGCAAACAGGAACAACGACAGAACCTTCTTTTTCTGCGATGACACGAACAGTGTCAAGATGTGGGTTATTCTCGAAACCATCTTCATTGACGTTAGCAATGTACATGGTTGGTTTCAGCGTCAGGAAGCTCAGATAACGAATAACCGCTTTTTCTTCTGCACTCAGGTTTAAAGCACGCAGCATACCTGCTTGTTCGAGGTGGGGAAGGCACTTTTCCAAAGCTTCCAGCTCTGCTTTAGCGTCTTTATCACCACCTTTGGCTTTTTTCTGTACACGCTGGATAGCGCGTTCGCAGGTATCCAGATCCGACAGAGCCAGTTCAGTATTGATAATGTCAATATCGGCAGCAGGATCAACCTGACCTGAAACATGGATGATGTTGTCGTTTTCAAAGCAACGCACAACATGGCCGATTGCTTCTGTTTCACGGATGTTGGTCAGGAATTGGTTACCCAAGCCTTCACCTTTTGAAGCGCCTTTTACCAGACCGGCAATATCCACAAACTCCATTGTGGTCGGCAGTATACGCTGTGGCTTGACGATTTCAGCCAATTGGTCAAGACGTGAGTCTGGCATCGGCACAACACCAGTGTTTGGCTCGATAGTGCAGAACGGGAAGTTTGCTGCTTCGATACCTGCTTTGGTCAGCGCATTGAATAATGTAGATTTCCCAACGTTAGGCAGGCCAACGATACCGCATTTGAATCCCATATATTTATCACCTTAAATCACTTATAAACCAACGAGCAATATGCTTGTCGGTGAGTTATACAAATTGGCGCTATTATACACGCAATAACCCGCTGCGCCACGTACTCCCAGTCAGGCGCTGGCTTTGAATGCGTGTAAACGGTTAATTGCCTTGCTCATGCCATCTTTAATCAGAATATCAGTGCAGCGCAATGCTTCATCAATGGCATCGTCAATCAGATTTTGCTCACTGGCAGGTGGCTTGCCGAGTACGAATCCCACAACTTTATTTTTATCACCCGGATGGCCTATACCAATGCGCAGGCGATGAAAGTTAGGGTTATTGCTGAATTTGTTCTGAATGTCTTTCAGGCCGTTATGACCGCCATTGCTGCCGCCTAACTTCATTTTTGCCACACCAGGCGGTAGATCCAATTCATCGTGTGCTACCAGAATCTCGTCCGGTTGGATGCGATAAAACCCGGCAAGGGCAAGGACAGATTTACCACTGAGATTCATGAAAGTGGCTGGCACCAGCAGGCGGATGTCCTGCCCATTTATATTGATACGGGCGGTATAGCCAAAAAATTTATTTTCTTCTTTCAGGGATTGGTTATAGCGGTGTGCTAATGAATCGACAAACCATGCCCCGGCGTTATGTCTGGTCTGCGCATATTCAGTTCCAGGATTTGCCAGGCCAACGATTAATTTTATGTTACTCACAGTTTTGGTTCGCTTATTGGCAATAAAACAAAAAAGGGCATTAGTTTACCTATCTAAAGGCCTGAGTACAAAACTCATTATGTGTTTTATTTTTTAGAGGCAGAAAACAAAGGCGTAGTTTGAAAGATGAAGGATATACTCGTCATGCTACCGTTATTTAGGCAGATCTAGTTTGGATAAATGCAAACTATTAATAAATATTATTCCGACATAATGTAAAAAATTAGGTTCAAGTTTGTACGGATTGTGATCACCACCTCAATAACCTTTGAAAAATCAAGGCTATAATTAATACAAAGAAAGATATCTACTTTCGTGCTTTTTAGTTCGTTGGGTTTGCAAATTGCGTTCGCAAAAAGTATTGGAGGTTGGTTATGAAGCGTAAAAAGGCTTTTATCTTTGGTAACATTCTCATGGGGTTGGGAATGGCTGCAATGTTTCTCAGTTTGGCCTATGTATTGCTCGGTCATGTCTTTAATTTGGGGCTGTCTGAATTATTGACGGGCGTTGCATTAATGGGGCTGTTTGTAGGGGCATTAATTTGGTTGGCGGGAGCCAGTATTGGTGGACGGGAACAAGTGGCTGATAAGTATTGGTGGTTAAAAAATTACGATGAACGTTATCGTCGCAAAAAAACATAGACTCCCATGATTAATAGATTAAAAAGTAACTAATTTAATTAAGGCGGTAAAAAAATTACCGCCTTAATTGCTTTTCTTTTTATAAATTTTCTAATTTTTATCTTGAATTAATCTTATCAAAATTTGACATTCAAACCGAAATTAAAATTATAGTTACGCGAGAAATCGTTAGCACTGTTTTCATGTGATACAGCGGCAAATGCGCGAAAGTCGTTGGTCAGATTAGCATTCACTCCTACCGTGTATTGAACATGATTTCTGGCTTGTTTTTTTTGCAGTACGAATGATGTTATGGTGGAATTGATGGCACTGCGCAGTGTATAGCGTTCGTTATTGAACTGATGATTGAACAGGATTGAGGCGTATGGATTGAAACGGCCTAATTGTGTGTCAATTCTCCAGCCCACTGAACCTACATTGGGGTTATAGTTTTGATTACCAAAGTGCATGGAGGTGCTGTTATTGCCGGATTCACGGTAACCATTGATATCTCCATTGTCCCACGCATATTGGATAATTGGGCTGGTGGTCAGGTATTGCGTGATAGGAATATTCCAGCCTGCCGTAATTCTCCAACCCCACTGTTTACCAATTGTTGAACCTGATTCTCTGCGCGTGGCTTGTCCAAGCTGGATGGTACGTGACAGATAATTGTAATTGGTGTGGGAATAATGAAGATTACCACTCAACCAGCCATTACCCGCATAGTTCCATAGCGCATAAGTGGCTATAACATGGCCATTCGCGGCATAATGGAAATTATAGGAGGGGTTCTGTTCATCCTGATAATGAGAAATTACTAATCCGAATAGTAAATTAGCCGTTAATTGATAGTCGCTACCCAATGTGAAAGTGTTATTGCCACTGTCGGTATAACCGCCGAATATACCAATTTTACCTTGGTCATTATGCCCATTGCGTAGCTGTTGCAGATGACCATCCAGTGAGGAAGTAACGTTTTTGGTTGGTATTCGGTTGACTTGATTCAGCACCATCACCTGTAGAGGGGCCTCATAGATGGACGTAATATACTGACCAATCAACCGATGTGCATAAGGTGTTGGATGAAAGTTATCGGAAAATAAGTAAGATTGGTTTTTATCAACCTCTGGATCGGAAGAAACGCAAAATACGGCATACTTGCCTTGTGGGCAGGTATAACCCAGTGTATTGGAAAAGCCATAGATAGTCGGATCATCAATTACTTCTTGCAGGAGGCGGTTGACATCGGCACGAAGGATATTGCCGTTACCGAGTTGTTCGTCTACTTTTTGGTTATATTTGTCAGAAAATTGGGAGGCAGTTTTGCTGGTTTTATTATAAGCATTCAATAACTGATTGTAGATCTCGTCAGCCTTAATTGGATCGTGGGGAGCTTTATTTTCTGCAATCTTTTTGAAAACGCCTGAGATTACCTTGTTTCGAATATCAGCATTTGGTGTAGAGTACTGGTTAATGGCTTTGTGGGTCTGTTTAAGAATTTTATCAATTTCTGCACTGGGAATTTTACTTTTTTGTAATGCTCCTGTAAGTACTTCATCCATGATTCTGGGTGTTTTACCAATATCAGGTACATTAGGAACAATAATTAAACCGGCCCCAGCTTTAATGAGTTGATTGACCTGAGATGCAGCGGATGCGGAACTATTATTAATAATATATTCCGCCTTGTTTTTATTGCCTTTTGCTAAAAAACTCAGAGCTTCAGCGATATTATTACCTCCCACCCAGTGTATATAAATACCATTGGGGTCAGCTTTTTCAGAATGTTTCTTTAAATATGTGGCGATTTGATTTTGTGTTGTGGGGTTAAGGAATATGTTAGGTTTTTCTGAGCCATTGGTCGTTGCACCACCTTGTGCGTAATTATTTCCACCATATTTAGATGGTGTTAACTTTTTGTTTGTGAGCTTTCTAGTTATATATTCATCGTAAAGTTCAGCCTTTTTCCCATCTATAGTGAATTTTCCTATATTCCCACCATCGCTCAAACTATCACCAAAAACATAGATATCATCATAGGCATGCGCATTTGTCATGAAATTCATTAAAACGACTGTTATAGCTGATATTAAAAAAAGTGCTTTTTTCATCCTGATTCTCCTGAAAACAATTCACTATTTTTACGCCAGCACACAACCTTGAATTAATTGCAGAATAATTTCTCCATTTTACTGGTTGAGGCCTGATTTTTTATCATTTCAGTTTGATACTACTTCTGGCTGTATATATGAGGATTCAACGTGGTGTTAATGTTTTCATTTGAATATTGAGTAGAGAAGAGACAAAAAAATGCAAGGCATTGATAGTCATGCCTTACATTTTGATTGAGGGTTCTATTTCAGTTTTTAGGTAGTGTGTTTATACAGAATTAAAAGCTGGCGTTGATCCCTAAACTGAAATTGTAGTTAGGATCTTGAGCATTGCCGTCATTACGAGTCACGGATGCAAAACCTCGCACGTTATTGATCAGGTTTGCGTTCACACCAACAGTATACTGACGCCAATTGGTGTTCTGTTTTCCACTTTCCTGCACAAAAGAGGTTCTGGAGCTATTAATCGCGCCGCTCAATTTATAGTGTGTATCATCAAATTGATGGTTAAACTGGACAGAGGCGTAAGGATTGAAGCGACCCAGTTTAGTGTCCACCCGCCATCCCAGAGTTCCAACCTTGGAGCTGTAATTTTGATTACCAAAGTTCATGGAGGAGCTGTTATTACCGGATTCACGGTAACCATCGACATCACCTTTATCCCAAGCATATTGAACGATTGGGCTGGTGGTCAGGTAATTCGTGACAGGGATATCCCAACCTGCGGTAATACGCGCTCCCCGTTGTTTACCTGTGGTAGAGCCGGTTTCTCTGCGAGTGTATTCACCAAGCTGAATGATACGGGTCAGACTGTCATAATTGGTGTGTGAATAGTGAACATCGCCACTCAGCCAGCCGTTGTTGTAATAATTCCACAGCGCATACGCTGTAAACACATGACCGCGTCCTTCATAAGAGAAGTTAGCCGCTGGAGTGCGTTCGTCTTTATAGTTAGAATACATTGCACCCAACAACAAATTATCTATCAATTGATAATCCCCTCCCAGAGTGAAGGTTTTATTCTGGCTGCCAGTGTAGCCACCGAAAACACCGAATTTACCTTGTTCATTACCGCCATTGCGCAGTTGCTGTAGGTGGCCGTCAAGGGAGGAGAGGGCGCTTTTAACCGGAGCACGGTTGGCTTGAGCCAGCGCCATGACTTGTGTGGGGGCAATGAAGATAGAGGTAATGTATTGCCCCATTATCTTGTGCCCTAATGGCGTTGGGTGGAAAGTATCAGAGAATAAAAATTCTTTGTCTTTTGTGAAACCTGCGTCACCTGAGGAACATTCATTGGCACCCTTGCCATATGGGCAGGCATAACCTAATGTATTCTGAATACCATAAATCAGCGGGTTGGCGATGACTTCATTCAGCAGGCCATTGATATCGGCACGTAAGATATTGCCGTTTCCTTGGCTGATTTGTTTGTCTATTTCCTCGTTATAGAGAGTGGTGAGATTTGACCCGCCTTGGCTGGCTTGATTATAGGCAGCGAGAAGCTTTTGATAATTTTCTTCAATTTCAGCTTCAATTTTATTTTGAGATTTAGCTTTTCCATCTGAATCTACATCTGAAATTGATTGTGTAGCAATTTTTTTAAACGTACCTTCAAGAACTAAATTGCGAACTTTATCATTAGGAGTATCAAAATTATTAATACCATCATGGACTGATTTCAGCATTCCACTGATTTTGGCATCAACTGCTTTTTTTTGTCCCTCGGATAGAGTGTTGTAACCTTTTGGTTTAGCAGCCTGAGTTAATACGAATTCTAGTAACCTAGGTGTAGTGCCGACGTCAGGAACAGTAGGGGAGATAATTAAGCCTGCTCCGGCGTGAACGAGAGAGTTAATTTGGCTGGATGCTTCCATCGCGCTGCCCAGAACTATATTCTGAGCAACACCTTGGGCAATTTTTTGTCTTTGTTTTGGATCTTCAATTTGTGCACTTGCTGTAGCACCGGCAATTAAGGCCTTGGCAAGATCATTGCCACCGACCCAATGAATGTATGTGCCGTTAGGATTAGCACGATTGTTATGGGATTTTAGGTAATCACTGACTTGTTTTTGTGTGTCATAAGCTGTAGCGCCGCCCTTAGCATAGTTTTCTAACACATTACATATAATCTTATTAAACGGTTTGTTTTTCTGTCCATCCGTTGTATACACCGTTTCAGTATCACTAAGACTATCACCAAAGCTTGTACAATCAATGGCATAAGCATTGCCAATAAAAATGGCATTGATTGAAAGCGCTAACAGTGCAGGTGTAAATAAAAATGCCTTTTTCATTGGCACTCTCCTTAAAAAAGTTGTTTTTGTTATTTCGATCAGCCCATTGCTTTTGGGCTGATGCATTGAGTCGTTGAAATAAATCCTTATCATACAGTTAACTTGTTGATAACGACTGCCTGCGATTAAGTATGGTTACTGGTTGGTAATCAGCCACACTGATTTGAGCTTTTTATATATAATGTGATGTTAATACACTCATCTTTTAAATTTCCTTTGGCAATAACTTGATAAAAAGATAATTTTGGTTAAATTTAGGCTAAAAGAAACCGTCACCTCAAATTGAGGTGTTAGTAGCTTATCTATGAGTAAAGTTTATTTTTTAGGTTGGAAATAATACTTATTTATCCATACAGTATTATGATGTAAGGAAATAAAAACCTACCGTCATTAATTGCGCCACAGGTTAGCAGCAACTTTTCAATGACACCAGTATTCTCAGAGAATTGTAATACTGGACGTACCAGATGAAATATTATTCTTATAGAATATGAATTTTTATTTGTTTATAAATAAAGCAGAATGTCAGAGTGGAAATAATTTACATAAATTAACTTAACAAATTGATACTACTAATTATTTTTTAAGAAAAACATTACCAAATGTTATTTATTTTTTAATGAAATTATTAATGGTGTTTGTTAAATAAACTGAAAAACCCCGCTACGCGGATGCATCAACAGGGTTTTTCAGACAATGACTTATTTAATCACTTGAATAAGTTTGTGCTTAATATCTGCACTAAGACTCTCAAGCATTAGTGCTCAAACATGGCAGAGATTGACTCTTCATTGCTGATACGGCGAATAGCTTCGGCAAGCATGCCAGATAGTGTCAGAGTACGAACTTTGTTTAACGCCTTGATTTCATCAGCCAGAGGAATTGTGTCACAGACGATAAATTCATCGATCACTGAATTCTTGATGTTTTCTACTGCGTTACCAGAGAAAATAGGGTGAGTTGCATAAGCAAACACTCGCTTAGCCCCACGCTCTTTCAGTGCTTCAGCGGCTTTGCACAGAGTACCGCCAGTGTCGATCATGTCATCAACCAGAACGCAATCACGGCCAGCAACGTCACCAATGATATGCATAACTTGAGAAACGTTTGCGCGTGGGCGACGTTTATCAATGATAGCCATATCTGTATCGTTCAGCAGCTTAGCAATCGCACGGGCACGAACAACACCACCAATGTCTGGAGAGACAACAATCGGGTTTTTCAGACCTTTCTGGAGCATATCTTCCAGAAGGATTGGGCTACCAAATACATTATCAACCGGAACATCAAAGAAGCCTTGGATCTGTTCAGCGTGCAGGTCTACCGTGAGAACACGATCCACACCAACGCTGGACAAAAAATCAGCGACAACTTTGGCTGTGATAGGTACACGTGCTGAACGGACACGGCGATCCTGACGAGCATAACCGAAGTATGGAATAACAGCAGTAATACGGCCTGCGGAAGCACGACGCAGAGCATCAACCATAACGACTAATTCCATCAGGTTGTCGTTGGTCGGTGCACAGGTGGACTGGATAATGAAAACATCGCCACCACGTACATTTTCATTGATTTGAACACTGACTTCACCATCGCTAAAACGGCCAACGGCAGCGTCTCCCAGGCTAGTGTACAGGCGGTTGGCAACACGTTGTGCTAGTTCAGGTGTAGCATTACCAGCAAAAAGCTTCATATCGGGCACGGGATAAACCTCAGGCTTGCGTCCAGAGAGATATTGTTGACCAATCGAACAAACATTGTTCATTGGTTCAATAACACGGGTATCCCAGAGCGGAATTTATGCAATGGAGAAATGTTAACACCACGCGCAACAAAGCCCTGCATCCACTCTGGGGCTTGATTTAACACCTTACGGGCCGATGCTTCTGATTCGAACTCGCCGAAAACACATGCACCAGTTCCGGTCAGGCGCGACGGTGAGTATTGTAACAGCCATAAAAGAAGCTGTTCAACCTCACGAAAACGTTTTCTTGCGATTGGTTCACAATCATTTTCGAATGGTACCTGTAATAATGCGGGTAAAGAACGAATCGGAGAATTTCTTTTTAATTCAGGATCTGTGAAGATCGTCGGGGTTGATATCTCAATTCCGGGGTGGGCAACCAAAAACCATTTTTCTTCTGGTGAAGCTGGCTGGAGTTTTTCGCCTATTCCTTCAGCAAACGCAGCATGTCCTCTGACAAATACAGGAATATCTGCGCCAAGGCTGATACCAATCTGTGCTAGTTCATCATCGGACAAATTAGCTTTCCAGTGATAATTCAGGGCAATCAATACGGTCGCGGCATTGGAAGAACCTCCGCCTAAACCTCCACCCATAGGCAAACATTTATCAATGTGAATATCCGCACCTAAGTGTTTGGTTTCAAATTGAGATGTCTTTCTGTTATCCTGCGATGAATGCTTTTGTAATAAATGTTCTTGTAATAACCGGGCTGCACGCACGATTAAATTATCATCATGATCTACACCAGCAACGGGAGTCAGCAGTTGGATCTGGCTATCCATACGGGGTGTTATGGTGATTTCATCACCATAATCCAGAAATTGGAACAGTGTTTGCAGTTCGTGGTAGCCATCGGGACGCTGGCCTGTGATATATAAAAATAAATTCAATTTTGCCGGAGAGGGCCAAGTTAAGGTCATTATTGAATCGTCCAGTTATCCATTTTTAATTTGATGCGGTTTTTTCCTTGAGTGAGTTCAAGCCGATTGGGTAAAGCCGGGATTGTTGATGTATCGTATCCTTGATAATTCACGCGCCAAACTTCACCACTTTTTCGGTCACTCACGGATTTAAGCAGGTAATTTGCATCCAGTTGAAAATTATTGGCATCGCCGGGTAAGCCAATAATCCAACTCTTCAGATTATCCAGAGGAATATTCATATCTGTAAGTTGATAAATTAAGGTCTCAGGATCATTGCTGAGATATTTTTTACCATCGCTGTCCGTGAGTTGGATCATATTTGGCTCGACGAACAATTCCAATTCTGTTGTACCCAACGGATTTAACAGCAGCAATTTATAATTATCAGACGAATATTGTTGCCAGAAAAAACGGGCATACACTTTTTTATCATTGGCCAGATAAGCAAATGAACCACGGGTCTGGTAATGCTCCAGTTTTTGCAATTGTTGTTCACGGGCATGCCATTGTGGGGTATCCGCTGAGCCAGTGCCCGCAGGGGGCTGAGTGACTGTACAGGCAGTCAGTAAAACACCCGAAAGAGGGAGAAGGCGAAGGAATGAGGATATTTTCATATAATGACCCTTGGCAATAAGATAGTTTGAAACTTGAAATCCATTGGGTATAGGATGTGCCATCCAAGTCTATAATCAGCGCGCTAATTTAGCGAAAATTTGGCAAAAATTCTCGAATAAATTAACGCAGAACCGTTCGATTGACTTTTATTGAACTGATGCATCAAGTAAAATGCTCGGCCAATGAGAGTCCTTATGAAGGGTGTGAGTTTATGAGAATAGTTATTAATATCATCATGAATTTGATCCCTGTGATAACTCAACGCAGTTAAAATGACTTTATTAGCACTCGGTATCAACCATAATACAGCGCCCGTTTCTTTACGTGAGCGGGTGGCCTTTTCCCCTGACACGATAGGGCTTGCGCTTGATGACTTGCTCCAGCAGCCGCTGGTGCGGGGCGGCGTTGTGCTGTCAACTTGCAACCGCACAGAGCTATACCTCAGTGTTGAACAGCAGGAAAATTTTAAAGAGCAGCTGATTAATTGGCTATGCCGTTATCATCAGATCAATCCCGAAGACCTGAAATCCAGCCTTTACTGGTATCTGGATAATGACGCTGTCAGTCATTTGATGCGTGTTGCGAGTGGCTTGGACTCCCTTGTATTGGGAGAGCCGCAGATTTTGGGTCAGGTGAAAAAAGCATTTGCCGAGTCGCAGAATTATCGATCTCTGTCGGGTGAACTGGAGCGCTTGTTCCAAAAATCTTTCTCGGTGGCCAAGCGGGTCAGAACAGAAACAGATATTGGAGCAAATGCTGTCTCCGTGGCTTTTGCAGCCTGTACACTTGCCCGGCAGATTTTCGAATCCCTTTCTCAATTAAACATCCTGTTGGTGGGCGCGGGGGAAACCATTGAGCTGGTAGCGCGTCACCTTAAAGAGCACAAAGTACGTCACATAATGATCGCTAACCGCACAAGAGAGCGCGCTCAGGCACTTGCCAGTGAAGTCAATGCAGAAGTTATCTCTTTGCCGGATATTGATACTCGGCTTGCAGAAGCTGACATTGTAATCAGTTCCACTGCCAGTCCTCTGCCGATTATCGGTAAAGGCATGGTTGAACGGGCACTGAAATTACGCCGCAATCAGCCGATGCTTCTGATTGATATAGCTGTTCCGCGTGATATTGAACCGGATGTTGAAAAATTGAGTGATGTTTATCTGTATAGTGTGGACGATTTACAGGCGATCATTCAACAAAACCTTGCTCAGCGTAAAGCCGCTGCAATTGTGGCGGAAGGTATTGTGCAACAAGAGAGCAGCCATTTCATGGATTGGTTGCGTTCTCAGGGGGCTGTTAATACAATCCGCGAATATCGGGAGCAGGCAGAGAAAATTAGGGCTGAGATGACGGCAAAGGCATTGATGTCCATAAGGCAGGGTGCAGATGCAGAACAGATCATTAACCAATTGACTCACCAATTGACCAATCGTCTGATCCATACACCAACAAAATCACTTCAACAGGCTGCCAGTGATGGCGATTTGGAACGCCTGAATCTATTACGGGACAGCCTTGGGCTGGATCATAACTAATCCTATTCTAATTAAGGTCTGATATTACGAATGAAGCCTTCTATTGTCGCTAAATTGGAAGCATTGCAAGAACGCCATGAAGAAGTACTGGCTCACCTCGGTGATGCTGAAGTGATCGTTGATCAAGAGCGTTTCCGTGCATTATCAAAAGAATATGCTCAACTTACCGATGTGACTAACTGTTTTAAAGCTTGGAAAAGTGTTCAGAATGATATTGAAACAGCTGAGATGATGCTTGACGATCCCGAAATGAAGGAAATGGCGCAGGAAGAACTCAAAGACGCAAAAATTCGTAATGAAGAGTTGGAACAACAGTTGCAGGTGCTGTTGCTGCCGAAAGATCCGGATGATGAGCGCAACTGTTTCCTTGAGGTTCGTGCAGGAACCGGTGGTGATGAAGCAGCAATATTCGCCGGGGATTTATTCCGCATGTATAGCCGCTACGCTGAATCCCGCCGCTGGAAAGTTGAGATAATGAGCGCCAATGAAGGTGAACATGGTGGATATAAAGAAATCATTGCTAAAGTTTCTGGTGAACACGTTTATGGTCATCTGAAATTCGAATCAGGTGGTCATCGTGTCCAGCGTGTGCCGGAAACAGAATCACAGGGGCGTATTCACACTTCCGCCTGTACAGTGGCAATTCTGCCGGAAATTCCTGACGCAGAATTACCAGAAATCAGCCCCGGTGATTTGAAAATTGATACATATCGCTCTTCTGGGGCGGGTGGGCAGCACGTCAATACCACAGATTCAGCCATTCGAATTACCCACCTTCCAACCGGCATCGTCGTAGAGTGCCAGGATGAGCGTTCCCAGCATAAAAACAAAGCCAAAGCGATGTCTGTGCTTGCTGCGCGTATTCGTGCTGCTGAAGTGCGGAAACGTCAGGAAGCCGAGGCTTCTGAGCGCCGCAATTTGCTTGGCTCTGGCGACCGTTCAGATCGCAACCGGACTTATAACTTCCCACAGGGGCGGGTTACCGATCACCGCATTAACCTGACGTTATATCGCCTTGAAGAAGTGATGGAAGGTAAACTGGATATGCTTATTCAGCCTATCATTACAGAATATCAAGCAGACCAATTATCCGCATTGTCAGAGCAGGATTGATGAACTATCAATATTGGCTCCAGTATGCGGCCTTGCAATTGACCGAGAGTGACAGCCCTAAGCGTGATGCAGAGATTTTGCTGCGATATGTGACAGGGCGTTCCCGTACTTACTTGATTGCATTCAGTGAAACATTAATCTTATCGGAGGAAGCCCATCGGCTTGATCGCTTATTGGCTCGCCGCATTCAGGGTGAGCCGATTGCTTATATTGTAGGGGAACGTGAATTTTGGTCACTATCCCTGGCGGTATCACCGGCGACGCTGATCCCACGCCCAGATACAGAATGTCTGGTTGAAAAGGCATTGGAATTATTGCCTGACTCACCATCGCAGATTCTGGATCTCGGCACAGGAACTGGTGCAATTGCGCTGGCGCTGGCAAGTGAGCGCCGTGATTGCCATGTAACAGGAGTCGATATTAATCCTGATGCGGTGGCATTGGCGAAACACAACGCTGAAAAACTGTCTTTCCACAATGTGAATTTTTTGCAAAGTGAGTGGTTTACTGAAGTTGGACATCGACAATTTGATATGATTGTCAGCAATCCACCGTATATTGATGGGGCTGATCCCCATCTGCGCGAAGGGGATGTCAGGTTTGAACCGGCCACTGCACTGATCGCTGCACAAAATGGTATGTCAGATTTGCAAACAATTGTGGAACAAGCTCGCTATTTCTTGTTAGCAAACGGATGGCTATTATTGGAGCATGGCTGGAAACAGGGAACCGTTGTTAGAAATCTATTTTTGGAGAAAGGTTATCAGCAGATAGCGACTTTTCAGGATTATGGTGGTAACGAACGTATCACGGTAGGTCGATGGAATAAAAATGAAACCCATAGTTAATTATGAATTCAATAGTACTCCCCTGATTGACGGTATTATTCTAGTAACACAGGCTATTCGTCCTGATTTCCCCCAAATATTGGTAGCTGAACAGTTAGCTGCTTTGATTGAAGAAGCTCAGCAGAGGCTTTCTTCAATTACTGATATCAAAGCCAAGGTGCAGTCATTGCTGACACTGTTTTATCGTGAATGGAAATTTGGTGGGGCAAGCGGGGTGTATTGTTTGTCTGATACTCTGTGGTTGGATAGTGTACTGCGTTCACGCCAAGGCGCGCCTGTGGCACTTGGAACGCTTTTTTCACACATTGCTCAGATGCTGGCTTTACCCGTACAGCCGGTAATATTCCCGACCCAGTTGATCTTGAGGATGGATTTGGTTGATGAGCCAACATGGTTTATTAATCCCATGAATGGCGATACGCTCAACGAACATATACTTGATGTCTGGTTGAAAGGCAATATTGGTCCAACTGTTTGCTTAGAAAATAAAGACTTACAAGAAGCGGATAACATTAGTATCGTACGTAAAGTCACCGATACCATCAAAGTTTCCTTGATGGAAGAGAAAAAGATGGAACTGGCACTTAAGGCGAGTGAAATCGTACTGATGTTTGACCCCGATGATCCGTATGAAATCCGTGACCGAGGGCTGATTTATGCTCAGCTTGATTGCAATCATATCGCTGTTTCGGATTTGAGTTATTTTGTGGAACACTGCCCTGAGGACCCTATCTCAGAAATGATAAAAATGCAGATTAACTCGATTGAGCGGAGATTGATTGTTCTTCATTGAATTTTATTATGAGGCAACACAGCTATGAAGTTGTGATGAAAAAAGACAAAAGTTCTCTGCACCTCATTTATTTTACTATGGATATAGCAAATTTATTTGCCCTTAACAAGAAGGTATAAGCATGCAACAGAAAGTGGTTAATATTGGTGACATCAAGGTCGCTAATGATCTGCCTTTTGTACTGTTTGGTGGTATGAATGTCCTTGAGTCACGGGATTTGGCCATGCGTATTTGTGAACACTATGTCACCGTAACGCAAAAACTGGGCATTCCTTATGTTTTCAAAGCCTCTTTTGATAAAGCTAACCGTTCTTCTATCCATTCCTACCGTGGGCCGGGTTTGGAAGAAGGGATGAAAATTTTTCAGGAACTGAAGCAAACTTTCGGTGTGAAAATTATCACTGATGTGCATGAACCTGCCCAGGCACAACCGGTTGCAGAGGTGGTTGATGTTATTCAACTTCCGGCTTTTCTTGCGCGTCAGACTGACTTGGTTGAAGCAATGGCGAAGACGGGTGCAGTCATTAATATTAAAAAACCTCAATTCGTCAGTCCGGGGCAAATGGGGAATATTGTCGAGAAATTCAAAGAAGGCGGTAACGAACAAATTATTTTGTGTGACCGTGGCAGCAACTTTGGGTACGACAATCTGGTTGTTGATATGCTGGGCTTTGGTGTCATGCAGCAGGCAACCGGAGGTGCCCCTGTGATTTTTGACGTCACTCATTCATTGCAGTGTCGTGATTCATTCGGTGCCGCTTCTGGTGGTCGTCGTGCGCAAGTTGCTGAATTGGCTCGCGCGGGTATGGCGGTAGGAATTGCAGGTCTGTTCCTTGAAGCACATCCTGATCCAGAAAATGCAAGATGTGATGGCCCGTCAGCGCTGCCATTGGCAAAACTGGAACCATTCCTGGCGCAGATGAAAGCCATTGATGATGTGGTGAAGGGTTTTCCTGAACTGGATACCAGCAAATAATCACTGAACCTGTCAGGTTTGCTTGATGATGCGGTTACAGGCATTCTGTCTTGTAACCGCTTATTTTTATCCGCTGCGTCTAAGTGGCATAAAACAACCCGCTGGCTGGGGGCTTGCAATGGTCACTCAGCCATTGCCGCAATTTGTTTGTTATGGCTATTTTGCTGATTTATCTTTTGTTCAATATGCCGTACTACATAGGCAGCATCCTGATCGATGCCTAGAAACCGTCCAGAACCCCATGTGTGTAACCACGGCAAACCAATAAACGTGACATCCGGATCAACGGTAATACCCCGATCATGTTTCGGATAACCATTGGCTTGAAAAATATCTAAATCAATCCATGAATAATCCGGCCTGAAACCGATACACCAAATCACGGAAGTAATATTTTCTTTTGCTAAATCAATGTGTGTGATTTCTTGTTCTGGTTGCCAGACAGGCTGATATACCGATGCAGGCTCATCAGTCGCAATATTATTTTTAGCTAAATATTCATCAATAGAGGCATTAATCCGGTTATAAGTAACATCAGCATGATCCAGATTGTCTGATAAATCCGGCCTGAACCCGAGTTGACCCTGTTTATAGTCATCAAAACGTCCAAGCAACTGCATACCTTCTAAAGCAAATTTACGCAGGTCAATATCGTGTCCGCCATCACGGCCTGTAACATAATGGTTGGTACTGTTACGTACTTCTTCACTATAGCGATGATCTTTCGCAGTCATGTTGTAATGGCCCATATCAAACAGCCACTTCACCACATCTTTGCCGCGATAGAACCGGGCACAGCGTGGAGCATCACCTGTCGATAAATAGACTTTTTTGCCTGCCAGATGCAAGTCTTCGGCAATCTGTGCTCCAGATTGTCCTGAGCCGACCACCAACACCGCTCCTTGAGGCAATTGATCTGCGTTCAGATACTCTTCCGAATGCATGACTTTTATATGCTCAGGCAAAGCGTCGCTTAATTCTGGATAAATCGGGGTGTGATATCCACCTGCTGCGACTACAAGCTGTTTGGCTGTGGTAGTACCGTAATTAGTTTTAATGACAAACTTATGGGCTGCCACTTTTTTCACATGCTCTACCTGAATGTTTAAAATGGCAGGTGGATTGAGTTTTTCAATAAATTCATCAAGATATTGCACAATTTCGTGCTTTTTCATAAATCCGTCGGGATCTTGCTGCTGATAAGGATGTTCAGGCAACAGGCACTGCCAGTTCGGTGTCACCAAAGTAAAATTATCCCAACGTTTACGGCGCCAGCTATGGGTTAACTCGGATTCTTTTTCCAATATCACATGATTAATACCTGCTTTCTGCAAATAGTGACTGATACATAAACCTGCCTGACCACCACCAACAATCACGACATCATAATTTGGCTGTAATATTTGATTTTGGCTATTTAACATAGAACATGCCTCTCATTTATTCGTCATTTCAATAACTGTAATTTGATCTTTGGGACTGAGTTCGAACAGTTTGGCCTGGTGTTTGATCATTGCCAGATTGTCCATCGCCGAACTACAGGCAAAGCCATAACATGCCCGTACTCTTTCCGATGCGGCATACAGACCATTTTCAACCTGATGCAAAAACTGCGTACTTGGGTAACACTGACTCATGGACAAATATTTATAAATCACGGTTGAAGGTGAGTAATATTGAATCTGTTCTCCATTGGGCCACTTCACCGTAAAATTCACACTGGGCATAACATAGGCTCCTGCTGTACTTTCAAAACATCGGCATAACAAAAACCGGTGAATACGTGGTGGTTAAAATTCCAAAATATGCCGCGTTGCTGTTGTTGCTGTATGGTAACCACACCACTGGCATTGGTTTCGCCAATCACAGTGCAGGCAATGCTCTGACTGTGAAACAGCCTGATAATTTCTTCACATTGATCGGCATTGGCAGTCAGTAAAAAACCAAAGCTGGGAAAAATTTGCAGCCATTCAGACCAGTCCACATCATCAGGTTTAGGAATGGCATCTAGATTGATATCAGCCCCAGAAGCTGTAGCTTCGAGCAACATCAACAAACTGCCTAAAATGCCGGCATTGCTGATATCACGGGCGGCATGAAGCAGATTTGCTTCCGCCAATTGCGGCAACAAGGCAATTTGTGACTGTAAAACGCAGTCAGGTACATGCTCAAAGCATTTCCAATAAGTGGTATCGGGGTGGAATTGCCCTTGCAGATTTAAAGCGATCAGGATTTTTTGTTGTGGTCTGACATGCAGTACTGAAAGCAATTTTTGTGCTGTGCCTTGAATCGCAACCGATAAAGCGGGCTGATAAACTTCACTAAGATTGGTATGTCCGCCGACCAATGGCACACCATAAGCACGACAAGCATCCTGCATGCCTTGCATTAACAACTGACCCTGTTCGCTGCTGGTATGCCAAAGACTGTTCACCACTGACAACGCCCGACCGCCCATGGCTGCAATATCACTAATATTCGCCATGACTGCCGACCATCCTGCAAAATAAGGATGATTGACCACAAAATCTGGCAACATACCTTCACAGGCGTGCAATACATACTGACCATTCAATGGCAGTGCTGCCGCATCATCCCCGGGGTAAGCATATAAGCTGTCCAATGAATCAATATGGCAAGTTGTATTAGTTGAAACTGTATTGGCTGAATCGGTATTGGCTGAAATACTGGGTGCAATCGCCTGTTTGGACTGCATGGCGGATGTGTGCCTCAATATCTCGAGTAACTGATTGAGATCCATCATTGCGTCTCCTTCTGTATATAGGTTTGCATCGGAATGTGCTGCAATGGATAGTTTTCAATCTGTGCCTGCATCAACACATGGGGAATGTTGGCAACGGTTAACTGACGCAAACTATCCCAACCCAATCTTTGGAAATAGCGTTCATTCTGGCTTTGCACAGTGGCTAAAAAAGTACGGCATCCCAAGTTCTTGGCGGTTGATACCGCTGCATTGATTAACGCTTTACCAATGGTATGGTGGCGTCGATAGAGAGGTTCTACACATAAACGTCCGCCATACCATGTCTGTTCGCCATCGGGAAAAATCCGCACTGCGCCAATCACACGGTCATGCTCACCAGACATTTTCCCAATGGCAACAATGCCTAATGCTTTAACATTGTACTCGTCACGATCTTCTTGCAAGATTTTCTGTTCATCACGAAAGGTCACTTCACGCAAACGATAATATTGGCGACGCTCCCAATCTTCCGACACCATTTTGATGGCAATGTCATCACTAATAAATTGTTTCAGCTCTTCATTTAGCCCAAGCAGCCAAGAATAACGAGAAAGTTTCATAGCATATTTTCCTTATTCATAGGCTTTCAGCGAAGAACAAGCGCCGCATTTGGCACAACCTGCCTGAGTATTTTCTGAATTCAGGCCATGTTGTTTGAGTTGCAGTCCGATTTTCGGATAGAGCGACTGCATAAAGGCGTGATCAGGTTTAGGATGATGTTCCAATGGTGTGCCTTTAATTGGCACAAACGGCACCACAAAGGGATACACTCCCATTTCAGTCAGTTTGGCGGTCATTTCCACGATTTCCGGTTCGGTATCACCCAATCCTGCCAAAATGTAGGTACTGACTTGTCCGCGGCCGAACACCGCAACGGCGGCTTCAAAGGCTGAAAAATACTTTTCCAGCGAGACTTCGGCTTTGCCCGGCATAATTTTCTGCCGCACACGCTCGCTCACCGCCTCAAGGTGCATCCCAATCGATACCGCTCCCACATCTTTTAGACGTTGAAACCATGCAAAATCATCGGGTGGCTCGCACTGTACCTGTATTGGTAAATCTACTTGTGCCTTAATCGCTTTGACTGAGTCATATAAAATTTTTGCCCCGCGATCTCCCGTATTTGGCGTACCTGTGGTGATCACCATTTGCTTGATACCATCCAGCTCAACGGCTGCTTTAGCCACCTCTGCCAACTGTTCCGGACGTTTACGGATCAGGGTTCGCCCACCTATCAGAGACTGATCAATTGAGCAAAATTGACACGCCGTTGCCTTATCATTCATACGGATGCAATGCTGTAGCACTGTCGTTGCCAATACATCATGGCTATGTAAGGTCGCAATTTGCTCATAGGCAATACCTTCGGCGGTTTTTAAATCATAAAACCGGGGCCGTGCAGGTATCGTTAAGGTTGCCACCGGAATTCGGTTTTTAAAGACAGTGACCTTGTCGGAGTTCAGCTCAGGCTTTGCGGTATAGAGAGAGTCTTGTGCTGCAAGGTTCAGCACAGGAATCATCATAGTCTTCCCGTTAAGGCTCAGTGCCTTATGATCGCTTGGGCCTGCGCCCCCTTTGCGGGATAAACCAAGCTCGCCTTCCCATTTCAGACCATTACATTGCAAATCGGTCAGTAATTGAGTTGCAGGTAATTGCGTTGCAGACATTTCTACCCCCTATTACTTGGGTTTAATCAATACGGTTCAGATCTGGGTTTCATTAAGTTTTGAGTCTTTTTCGAGATGATTTTGAGCCGGTATTTCAATTTTTAGTTCGTGCAATACATTTGCCGGACGGCGATCAATCAATAAGCTGAACAATTCGGGGCGGCTGTAATGTCCCACTGAATCCATCATGCGTTTGCGTTTATCAATCAGGCTAAGATCCAGATCGGCAATGCAATAACCTTCATCTTGCGTGAGCGGTTCAGCTAAGAATTTGCCTTCGGGAGAAACAATGGCGGTAAAGCATCCCCCTGAAATTGGCCCGATGTGACAGCCAGTATCCTGCATAATTTGTTGCTGCTGTTCAGGATGCAGCCATGCGGTAGCATTGACCACAAAACAGCCGGACTCTAACGCATGGTGTTGAATGGTTGCACTGATTTGATCGGCAAAAATTTGCCCTACTAATGAACCGGGAAACATGGACGCATGAATTTGCTCACCATCTGCCATCAAGGCAAAACGTGCCAACGGGTTGTAATGTTCCCAACATGCGAGCGAACCAACTCGTCCCACTGCGGAGTCAATGGCACGCAGGCCACTGCCATCACCTTGACCCCAGACCATGCGCTCATGGTAAGTTGGCGTAATTTTGCGGCGATGCTGAATGATTGAGCCATCGGCATCAAATAACAGTTGTGCGTTATAAATCGTCCCGCCTGCACGTTCATTAATGCCAATTGATACCACCATGCTGGCTTCAAGGCAGGCTTGACCAATCGCCAGCGTTGCTTCGGAAGGGACAACCACTGATTCATTCAACAACTTTAAATGCTCTTTTCCCATGGCAAATGGCGGTTGTACAAAGGAAAAATAAGGGTAATAAGGCACAACGGTTTCAGGAAAAACGGCAAATTGCACACCTTGTTTTCCAAGCTCTAAAATAATGCCACAGATTTTTTTTACTGTTGCGGCTTGGCTGTAAAGTACTGGACTACATTGCACTGCGGCAGCTTTAATGATTCGGTTCATGTCTTATTCCCCTTATGAGTTTGTGCTTACTTAAACAGTCCAGGTATCAATAATTAAGGTATTTTCACGACGCATCAGCAGTTTTAAATCCATCACATCCAATGGATTAATCGGACGAATTCCCGGAATAAGTGCTTTTTCGGTTTGACCATACATTGCTTGCAACGCAAAACGGCAGGCAAAGACTTCGCCGCCTTCTTCCATAAAGGCCTTCAATTGGTTATTGACGGCTAAATGACCCGGAAAAGCTTCAGCCCCTAAAGTTGGAAAACCACGTTGAACCCCTAATTGCACACCCGGGCCATAAAGCAATATTTTGGTTTCAAAGCCCTTGCGCAATAAACGCTTTGCCTGTAACACATTGATCAGGCCGATTGACCCTTCAAATGCAACGGTATGGAAAGTCAACAAGGCTTTTTCACCCGGCTGTGCTTTAACGTCCTCAAACACTTTTTCTTCGTAATCAACAAGAAAATCGCCATCTTTATATTGTTCGATATCAACTTTTGGCATAACAGCTCCTAGTTCAATGTTGTTTTGGAATGAATCGATCTGTCGTCTTTCGGTCTTATTGCAAAAGGTTATTGCGAAAGCTATGCCAAGTTATATTGCGGGGCAGGGGAGTTGTACTTATCTCTTTGAAAAATATAAGTAAAATTTATATAAAATATTTTTATTAATATAAGTGGAACTGCTGGGATGCTATGATTTTCCGTAGTATTATGAATTTTTATAGTCTCAACTATGAAACTTCATAATATGAATATGATGAATAACATGAATGCAACTGATTTTATTTCGGATTGGGTCACTTCTGAAAACTCGATTCGCCCGCTGGTATTTGAACACACCTCACAGGCATTAATTGTGCTGGACCCACATCAAAACCAGTTTATTGATGTGAATATCAGTGCCACTCGATTATTGCGTTATGAACGTCATGAAATTATTCAAAAAACAGTCACTTCCATTTTTGGTCATTTAAGCCAATTGCCACACCTGCTGGCATTTACCGAAGAAGCGCTGGAAAATGATTGGGCTTGGAGCAATGAGCTATGTTCTTTTGATAAACAGGGTGAAAAAATTCAGTTAGAGATCACTTCCATTTCATTGCCCTACAAAAACAAGACATTGCTGATATGGTCGTTGGTGGATGTTAAAGAGTTAGAACTTCGTCAACTTAAAAAAAATACCGATAAAGCCATCCGTACAGATTTAAAAGAATGGCAAGCCTTGCAAGAACTGTTTATCGACTCCGATACAGGCAAACACTTATTACTGAGTTCAGTCGGTGACGGTATTTACAGTATCAACAAGCAAGGCTTGTGCACCTTTATCAATCCTGCCGGGGCTAAAATGCTGGGGCTGCAACCGGAAGATGTGCTAAGTAATAATATTCATGAAATTCATCATCATACTCATGAAAATGGTGAACATTACCCTGTTGAGGAGTGCCCGATTTACGCAGCGGTACATGATGGTATTGTGTATGAAGGTATTCAGGAAATTTTTTGGCGGCGTGACGGTAGTTGCTTTCCGGTGGAATTTACCAGTACCCCCGTGATCCGTGACAGTGAAATTATTGGTGCTGTGGTGGTATTCCGCGATATTACCGATCGGCTGAATACCGAAAAACAACTGACTCATGCCCTTGAAGAACTGCAAGATTTGCAAAGCCGGCTGGAACAGCAAAACGAATATTTGCAGGAAGAAATTTTACAAGAAAATAAATACCATGAAATTGTCGGTAACAGTGCCTCTATTCTACAGATTATCGAAAAAATCAAGATAGTCGCCTCCACGGATGCCAACGTGATGATTTATGGTGAATCCGGTACAGGCAAGGAACTGATTGCCCGTGCCATTCACCAATCCAGTCACCGTAAACAGCAACCACTTATTCGGGTCAACTGTGCCGCCATTCCTTCGGAATTGTTTGAAAGTGAATTTTTCGGGCATGTCAAAGGCGCGTTTACTGGCGCTGTGCGTGACCGTATCGGTCGTTTTGAATTGGCAGATCAGGGCACATTATTTTTAGATGAAATTGGTGACATTCAACCAGAGTTACAAAGTAAACTGCTGCGGGTATTGCAGGAAGGCACCTTTGAACGGGTTGGCGAAGAAAAAACGCGGCATGTAAATGTGCGGATTATTGCCGCCACCAACCGCAATTTAAAAGAAGATGTGAAAGACAAACGCTTTCGTGAAGATCTGTATTTCCGTTTAAATGTCTTTCCGATTCATTCCCCTGCCTTACGTGACCGTAAGGAAGATATTCCGCTTTTGGTGACACATTTTACCAGACTGATTTGTGACAATCGTAAAATTAAGTATCTGCCATTTTCACAAAAACATATTTTGGAACTTCAGCAATATGACTGGCCCGGTAATATCCGTGAGCTGCAAAATGTCATCGAACGGGCGCTGATTACGGCAAGGCAAGGCGCTGTTTCCTTTAAATATTTGTTAGAGCAAGATCAACAGCAACCTAAGATTCCGCGTCAGGATATTCACAATGACCATCAACAAACCGAAGGCGTGCTGACTATAGAACAATTCAAGGCGTTGGAAATTAAAAATCTTTCCCTTGCGGTTAAACAATGTAAAGGGAAAATTTTTGGTGATAACGGCGCAGCAAGGTTGTTGGGAATAAACCCAACAACCTTGATCTCACGCTTAAAGAAATTGGAGATTAATTATTAAAAATTAAAAATCTTATCCGGAAGCAGGCTGTTAAATTAAATAATTTCCATTTCTTTCTGCGCCTTGGATAACGTCGCATAAAAACTCAATTGCCCTTCAATGGGAACTATTTTGGCTCTGGCCAATGTTTTCAAGGGCTGGAAAGGGATATCACACACAACGATATGTTTTTCCCCCCCGGTATCCCGGATAAACCCCTGAAAGGCGTTCAGGCCGCCGGCATCCAGCACGGGTACGGCATCCCATTGCATAATAATGGTGTGGTAATCAGCGCCTTTCTCTCTCAGCTCAGCAAAAATGCGTTCTGCGGCAGCAAAGAATAAAGGGCCATTGATTCTGACAACCAGCAATCCTTTATCGCTGTTCGTTAAAGGTGATGTACTGATGCGGGTCATATTGGCAATCTTGCGCATAAACAGGAGTGAGGCCAGCACAATGCCGATTGTGATCGCTATGACCATATCAAACAAAACGGTCAGGGACAGGCACAGCAGCATGACGATAATGTCATCTTTAGGGGCACGGCGAATGAGATCGATAACTTTATGAGCTTCACTCATATTCCAAGCGACGATCAGTAAAATAGCTGACATAGCCGCCAGCGGAAGATACGAGAGCATCGGTGCGAGAACCAGCAACGTCAGTAATACCAACAGAGAGTGAATAACTGCCGCAATGGGTGATGTTGCGCCTGCACGGACATTGGCGGCTGAACGGGCAATGGCCGCAGTGGCCGTGATCCCGCCAAAGAAAGGGGCAACGATATTCCCCATTCCCTGACCCAATAATTCACTGTTGGAGTGATGTTTTTTGCCGGTCATGCCATCCAGAATGACGGCGCATAACAGTGACTCAATGGCGCCCAACATTGCCATCGAAAATGCGGCAGGCAGTAATGCTGATACGGTATTCCAACTGATATCGAAAGAATGGGTATCCGGTAAATTCCACGGCAAAATAAGTTGGGGAAGAATAGGAGGAATACCCTGACCTTGTGTGCCATCTTCCAGCATATAGCTGAATGATGAGCCGATCGTTGCCACATCATGACCCAGTAAGTGCATAAGACCCATAATACCCGTACCAGCAATCAGGGCGGGTAAGTGACCGGGTAACTTTAATCCCAACTTTGGCCAGAAAATCAAGACCAGCAAGGTTGTGAAGCCGATGAGGGTATCGCTTAGTTGTAGAGAAGGGAAAGCCTGAAAGAGCGCCATGACTTTATTAATATAATTTTCCGGTACACGTTCCAGAGTCAGGCCAAAGAAATTTTGCACCTGCATGGTGGCAATAGTGATTGCAATACCGGAAGTAAACCCAAGCGTGACAGACAAGGGAATGTATTCAATAAGCCGGCCTAATCGCGCTAACCCCATGATGACCAGAATAATGCCTGACATGAGTGTTGCGATTAGTAATCCACTCAGGCCAAATTGCTGTGAAACCGGGTAAAGGATCACGACAAAAGCAGCGGTTGGTCCGGAAACGCTGTAACGTGAACCTCCGGTGAGAGCAATAACAATGCCTGCAATAGCTGCGGTATACAGGCCATATTGTGGTGCAACTCCACTGCCGATTGCTAAAGCCATTGCCAGTGGGATTGCAATAATTCCCACGGTAATCCCAGCGATGATATCTTTGATAAAACGGGAAAAAGAGTAAGGCTCCTTCCAACATGAGTCAATAAACGCACTAAATGGACGTATCCCCTTAACTTTACGAGTATTCATTGAAATAAAAACCAAAAATAAGATGTCGATGACAGTCTGAAAAAAGTGATGTTAGCATATCGTTTTTACCAGACCTGAAAGGTGTTATATGTCAAAAAGTTAACTAATAGGTTAGCGTTTTAACATTAACATAAAAGTCACCAGAATTATCTTTACATAATAGTATTTTATATTTTTGTGATAACAATGATCTTGACTTTTGATAATTTAAAGTAAAATAAGGATCAGTGAGGATGAGTTTTACAAATCTTGTTACATTGGCTGATAAACATTCGGGAAGTGGTTAATTGTCTAGAGCACAGCGTTTGTTATCCCTGATGGAAATTTTACGTAGTTATCATTTTCCCGTACAAGGAAAAGTATTGGCGCAGAAATTGAATATCAGCTTAAGAACACTTTATCGGGATATTGCGACTTTGCAGGTTCAGGGTGCCGTCATTGAAGGGGAAGCAGGGATAGGCTATGTTTTACGGCCGGGGTTTGTCTTACCGCCACTGATGCTAACGCAAAACGAAATAGAAGCCTTGGTATTAGGGGCTAACTGGGTATCTAAGCGTACAGATCCACAGTTAAAACAATCTGCCAATAGTGCAATCAGTAAAATTGCAGCGGTAATTCCAGAAGAACTTAAACAATTTTTAGAAACGAGTTCATTATTGGTCGGGTCTGCTTCTACAAAAATTCAACCTTCTATTGATATCCGGCAAATACGTCAAGCTATTAATGACAGGCATAAAATCACTTTTTCTTATCTGGATCTGAAAGGCAACTCATCTGAAAGAACAATATGGCCATTTGCGTTAGGGTATTTTGAAAATATCAGTATCGTCATTGGTTGGTGTGAATTACGGGAAGCAATACGCCATTTTAGATCGGATAGGATGATTTGTTTGCATATTGAAAAACAAAGTTATCCGCGTTCAAGACAGTCATTACTGAAAGAATGGCGGGAAACGGAAAACATACCGAGTCAATCATAATATTTTTCATGAAAAGACTACTGACAGAAACTGACATCCCCAGTTGTTACTCTGCGGATTCTTGGTATTTTAAGTCAGTTTATAATTGTTGGAGTTTTTTATGCTAATCCTAACTTTTTCTACATCAGTGAGCGCCAAACCTTCACAAATTTGGGCTCATTATGTCGATTTTGATTTACGGAAAAAATGGGAAATTGATCTCGAATATTTTAAGTTCGAGGGGGAAATTAGGACAGGGCAGTATGGTTGGATGACATTAAGTGACATGCCTGAAATCCGCTTTTATCTTGCTAATATTGAAATAAATAAAGAGTTTACTGATCAGATTAATGTCCCGCAGATGGGAATGTTAACTTTTTGTCATCAAATTCTGACTGATGAAAACAATATGGCGGAGCGTATTCAGGTCACTGTTTCTTTTGAGCCTGAAACCAATGTCCCCAGTATTCAAGCGGAAAGTTTCTTCAAACAGGTGACACAAGATTTGGTGGTCACAGTATCGAGGCTCAAGGCGGTGGTTGAAGAAGCTGAACATGCTGAGAGAGAAATTTCTGCTTTCGTTAAACCTAATCTTCAATTGGTTTATGTCTCTGATATTGAGCGTTCTACAACTTTCTATAAAACCTTATTCAATGCTGAACCAATCTTTTCCAGTCCGCGTTATGTGGCATTTCCCGCAGATAAAGAAGCCATTTTTGCTATTTGGAGTGGGGGAGAAAAACCTGATAGTGCTGTTCCGCGATTTTCGGAAATTGGCATTATGTTACCGTCCGAAGAAAATGTCGATCAACTCTTTGAAAAGTGGCAAAAGAATCCAAACATTGCAATTAAGCAAAAACCTTACACTGATGTTTTTGGTCGCACTTTCCTTGTAATAGATCCTGACGGTCATATTATTCGAGTGTGTCCTTTGGATTAAGGCAAATGAAGGAGATAATGTGTATGTTCGGTTTTAATCATCAAGATGGCAGTTATTTAGAGATTGATGGTGCGGATATCTATTATGAAATCCGAGGTAAGGCAAATGGTTATCCACTAATTTTTTTGCATGGCGGATTAAGTGACATTGAGACATTTAACCGAATAGTGGGTGACTTTGGAAATACCTACCAGCTCATCGGCATAGATAGCCGTGGGCAGGGGAAGTCTACTTTAGGGCAAGGAAACTTGACCTATCAGCGCCTTCAACAAGATGTAGAAGCGGTGATCAAACGCTTAGGGTTAAAAAAATTCAGCATTATTGCTCATAGCGATGGCGGAATTGTTGCGTTGCGCTTGGCTGCGGCAGGTATCATCCCCGTCGATAAAACAGTGGTCATTGGCGCTGGTTGTACATTACAAGAAGATGATCCGATGCAGGAGATACTGAAGAGTGTAACGGCTGAAGGCTGGCGCGCAATGCTACCTGACAGTTATAACAGTTACCATAGATTGAACCCGCAAGCGGATTTCAACAAGTTGATTGATAGTATTGTCCCTATGTGGACAGATACCAAAGAGAGCGGTTATCCCAATCAAACTATTCGTAAAATAGTGGGTGAATTATTGGTAGTGCGGGGAGATAACGATAGATTGGTTTCACGTATCCATGCAGCGGAATTAGCCGATCAGGTTCCTCACTCTTGCTTGCTAAATATTCCTTTTACGGAGCACTCACCCCATGAAGAAAAACCTGAGTTATTGGTGCCATTTTTGAAAGAATTCTTATTAAATTAATCTCAGTTTGCTAAATTAAACATGTCTGAGAGAATCCGAAGTATGTGGCGAAAACATAGAAATAAAAAAGCCTGAATATATGTTCAGGCTTTTTTATAGAATATGGCGGTGAGGGAGGGATTCGAACCCTCGATACGTTTTCACGTATACACACTTTCCAGGCGTGCTCCTTCAGCCTCTCGGACACCTCACCGAATTTTGTTTTTCAATATCTTTATAGAAGATACCTATTTGCCTTCTAAGGCACTAAAAAAGCCTGAGCGTTTTGTTCAGGCTCTCTTATAGAATATGGCGGTGAGGGAGGGATTCGAACCCTCGATACGTTTTCACGTATACACACTTTCCAGGCGTGCTCCTTCAGCCTCTCGGACACCTCACCACATTTTGTTGCTACAGGAATTCAGATTGTGTTCACCGTTGCAACGGGGCGCTACTATAGGGAAAAGCAGGGCGGGCGTCAACATGCTTATAAGTATTTTTTCTGGCTTTTTGACTGATTAGACAAATAAAAAACAATTTGTGCGCTTGGCAATCAATTACGGAAGGGAACCCTCTTTTTTTGCAACGAATCATGAAAAATATGTTAACCAGATAACATTATCAATATTTTCATTCACTCCTTTACATCAGAGGCTTGCAACCTCCAAGCAATAGGTTGACCCTATCGGAAAAACAAAAAGGAATGAGATTTTATGAACATCATTTTCTTCCACCCTTATTTTAATGCTGATGAATGGATTCAGGGGATACAGGCTAGGTTACCTGAAGCTAAAGTTCGGCAATGGGTTCGTGGTGATAATGCTCCTACCGATTACGCTTTAGTTTGGCTTCCTCCTTATGAAATGTTGGCTAATCATCAGGAGATAAAAGGTCTATTTGTACTCGGAGCGGGTGTCGATTCCGTTCTCAAGCAAGAGTTGAAAAAACCCGGCACACTACCTGCGAGCGTTCCGCTGATACGTCTTGAAGATACCGGAATGGCGCAGCAAATGCAGGAATATGCGATGACTTCAGTCTTACACTATTTCCGTCGCATGGATGAATATAAGCAATATCAGGAACAGCGTCTTTGGAAACCTTTGGCTCGATATAATAGAAAGGATTTTGTTATTGGCGTCTTAGGTGCCGGCGTTTTAGGGCGCAGCGTTATCGAAAAACTGAAGGGGTTTGATTTTCATGTGCGTTGTTGGAGCAGAACACCAAAACAAATTGATAACGTCGAAAGTTTTTACGGAAAAGAGCAATTGGGCGATTTTCTTTCTGAATGTAAGGTGCTGATTAATATCCTGCCAGATACAACGGAAACTCGTGGTATTCTTAATCTTTCACTATTCAGTCAGTTAAAATCGGGTTCATATGTAATCAATATTGCACGCGGTGCTCAACTCGTCGAGCAGGATTTGCTGGTTGCAATTGATAAAGGTTATGTTGCTGGTGCGACCCTTGATGTCTTTGCCGAAGAACCATTATCAAATTTACATCCTTTCTGGACTCATCCTCGCATTAATATAACTCCGCATATTGCAGCAAATACCATTCCTGATGAGGCTATGGATGCTATTTGCGAAAATATCCGACGGATGGAAAATGGTAAGCAACCTTTTGGTCTCGTTGATATTAACAGCGGTTATTAACAAGCTGCTTTACAGCAAGGCAGACGATTAGGGACAATAACTGAATTCATTATTTAGGTAAGTTATTGGGATTGGATGAAGTTATGAACGAGTTTTCTATTGTTTGTCGTATTTTGGGAACGTTATTTAATCGGGCACCAAAAGATCCTGTTCTGCAACCCCTCATTACCATGATTGCAGATGGAAAATTGAAACAAGCATGGCCTTTGGAGCAGGATGAGTTATTGGAGCGATTGCAGCAAAACAGTGAATTGTCGGTTATCGAAGCGGATTATCACGCCCTGTTTATCGGAGAGTCAGCAAGTGTTGCAGCTTGCCGTACTGATTATACGGATGAAAAAGAAAGTGAAGTGCGTCAGTTTTTAGCAGAGCGGGGTATGCCTTTGTCTGATGCACCGGCTGATCAATTTGGCTCTTTGTTATTGGCTGCGTCATGGTTGGAAGATCAGGCAGCAGAAGATGAAGTTCAAGCCCAAATCACTTTGTTTGATGAATATTTACTGCCTTGGTGCGGAAAGTTTCTCGGTAAAGTGGAAGCTCATGCAACTAGCAGTTTTTATCGAACATTGGCAATTGTTACCCGTGAAGCACTGCAAGCGTTGCGTGAAGAACTTGAATCTGAGTGACAATGTCACTTTATCAGGCTGGTATCTATACCCATTGGATTTCAAGATGCAGCGCGACGGCAAGGGAATGACAAATTCGTCGGGAACGAATTTGCCCAGCCAAAGGCTGGCCTCCGGTGAAAGGCAGGAGCCTTTCATTAATCCCCTGGAGCATAGATAACTATGTGACCGGGGTGAGTGAGCGCAGCCAACAAAGCGGCAACTTGAAAGACGACAGGTATATTTAAATAGACGAGATTATTGGTAGATTGTGGATCAAATAAGGGCCAATTATAGTTAGTAACTGGCTCTTATTATTTCATTGACAATAAAAATTATTTATCAGCCAAGTCAATAACTAATTTACCCGGTTTAACTGCCAAACCTTTGGCTAATTTTGATGCGGCTGCTTCAGTCTTGCTTTTTTCTGGGTTTAAGACATAAACAGGATGAGTGTCAAAAAATTCACTCAAAGAAGTATTCAGATAAGGAATTAACACCTTAATTGGAGCGGCGACTTTTTCTGGTGTTGTCTGGTAGTCTACAATTTCCAGTCCCTTAATGAAAATCGCCCCTTTTTCTGCATCAAATATCGGTTTAGCTCTGATAGTAAGTTTCATATCAGCCTGGACATTACCCAATAAAGTGATTAACTGAATTTGTGCCTGACTGGATAGTTCAATTTTTTCTGGATCTTTGCGGCCGACCTGACTGGTTAAATCCCCTAGTGTAATATTGGCTTTGGCTGCACCGGGAAGGCTAATTTGCTTCTGATAATGAACTCTTTTTAATAAATATTCATTGAGTAGGCCTTCGTTGATGCTGAATTCTTTGAATTGGTCACAGCCACTGACTAACCCTACCAGTATCAATACTACTCCTAATAAAAACTGTCTCATCTTGTCTCCTTTTATTTGCAACGGGTAGATCTTACACTATTTATTACATGATGAACGTATTACATGATTTATGTATTACATGGTTAAGGCTGACTCATTATGATGAGTTCAATTTTTTTCCGATTGAATTGACGATGAAGAGCATAAATAGTAATTAATCCTGTCAAACCCAGCAAAATCCATGGTAATTGTGGCATATTCAAGGTTTTTCCTGTGTCATAAAGCCATCCGCCGCCGGTATAGCCCAATGCACCTCCCAGCGCCAACCCCAGTCGACTGAATCCCATATAACTACCACGAGCCCGTGGATCAGCCAGTGAAGCACTGAGTGTTTCACGTGCAGGTTCTGCTGTCACTATGCCCAGATAGAACAGACAAATCAGGCCAAACAAGAGATGCAGTTGATCTGCCCAACCGATTGGGAACATACAGAGGCTCATTAAAAACAGCCCGGCCATCAGGCGTTGTTCCTGTCGAAAATACCTTCAATCAGTCATCCTTAATCATTGGCAGTCACGCGCAGTCATGAATTTTTATTTAATTTATTGATTTTTAAATTAATTAATTTTTATTTTTGTTTTGTGTAATCATTAATAGTCACAAATATTCATCTGGTGTCATGAAAAAAATGTACACATGAGTGTACATGATCTACATTAAAAGCAATGTTATTTTTCGAGGAAGGTAATATGGCTATTACTGATTCATGGCTCCGCTCTACCAATGGTAAGCCCCAAGAAAAAATCACCACCAAATCCGACAGGGACGGCCTGTCTGTTCGTGTTACCCCTAAAGGAAAAATCATATTCCAATTTAGGTATCGCTGGAACGACAAAGGAGATCGGATTGATATTGGCACATATCCAGCAACCAGCCTAAAGGATGCTCGTGACGCAGTAACTTTCTATCGGGGGGAATTAGAGCAGCACCGCAACCCTAAAATAGTTAAACGTGTTCGCAAAGAATCCGTATTAAGCGCGGTGACTGTAGAAGGGTTAACTCGGGACTGGTGGAAGACAACAATGCAGGGAGCGAAGGTTAATGCTGACCAGGTATTACGCTCTTTCGAAATTTACGTTTTCCCCAAGATAGGGAAATTACCTCATGATGAGGTAACGCTTCATGTTTGGTTAACTTTGATTGAAGATGTTACTAAACAAGCACCATCAATTGGTAACCGTATATTAACATACTCCAAAAAAGCGCATAAATGGGCCGTTCGGCGAGGAATGACTAATTTCACTCCACTATCCGATGTGGAAAAAAGTGATTTAAGCGGAAAAGATACATATGACGATACTAATTTAGATTCTGAGATAGGTGAAAGGACATTAAGCGAAGAGGAGTTAGTGGTGCTTTTCCAGCTTATCAATGCCTCTGGGTATAATCCACGTAATACACTGATAATAAAATTATGTTTGTTATTTGGGTGCCGCATTGGTGAGTTACTGAAAGCTAAAGTAAGTGATTTTGATTATGAGAAGGATGTTTGGATCATTCCTCCAAAAAACCATAAGACAGGGAGAAGATCTAAAAAACCCATTATCAGGCCAATTACTCCAGCCGCTAAGGAATTAATTGAACAGGCAAAGACATTGAACCATGGAAATGAATATTTGTTTATTGTATCAAGCGGAGGGCCTTTTGCAAAAAGTTCATACAATGCAATAGTTAAATATCTTAATAAAAAAATGGCTTCTTACTTGCCTAATTATGAAAGCTGGTCAATCCACGACTTACGCCGAACGATGCGCACTGGGGTATCTGAATTAACATCACCTCACGTGGCTGAAATCATGATAGGCCATAAATTGCCGGGGATATGGCAGGTGTACGATAAGCACACCTACCTGAATGAGCAGAGAGAGGCATACGAGCGCTGGTGGGAGAAGCTGACTAGAATTGTTTCCCGTTCTCCCAGTCAAGAATGTCTTGCCGTAAAAAGTTAAGCTGGTCAGATAAAAACTTGGGTTTTGGGAAGCCTTCGCGCCTTTGCTTCCCATTGCTACACCACAACCTTATCGTATGTGGCTTTACACCGTATCGGCCTGCCAGTTCCTGAGTTTTGATATAAGGTGATTCAGTCATCATTTTACCCCTTTCTGATACCCATTCTCCAAAATTATTATTGCTAAGGCTGCTGGCCTGACAAGATCACTCCATGTCGCATCAGATATGATGCTGTTCAGCTCCTCACTGAGAATGTCATCCAAATTCTTTGGTCTTGCTGAGTAGGGCACCTGATCGGGCACCCCTTCCATAATGTCGATAGTCAGCGCAGCGATTTCCTTTTCTCCCCGTTCTGGCTTACGGTATCCGGCTTGCCAGATGGCATCAGTGATATCAGACGGATCACCCCATGCCGATTTGATAACCTGAGCGAGATGTAGATCGATTGTTGTCACTTGATTGCCTCCATATACGCCCTTATGAACGTTTCCGCGACTGGCGCAACGATGGCATTTCCGTAGGCGCGCAGTCGTCCCACCGGTTGGTAATCCCATGAGCCAGCGGGAATGTGCTGGGTTCAACTGGCCGCCACTTTTCATCTCTACAATACAGCCAGTCTGCATCTCTCCAGTAACCGTTAGTCGGATGATTTGAGTGCAATACGCTATCTCGTGGATCTGGTCTTTTAGGTTCGAACAACCGCCTTTCTTTTTCGCTCTTTCCAATGCTTCCGGCGATCTCATTGCCATTGAATCCATTGTGTTCGGTGTCGCCCATCCACTCAACCAAACTGTCGTTCCTAACTTTGCATTGATTTTTGCTTTGCTTTCTTTTCCGTCTTTCCAATCCCTGATCGTTGGCGTCGGCCACCCAAAAGAGTCTTTGTCTGATATGCGGCGCGCCGACGCCCGCAGCGCATAAATCAATCGCTGCTGAGGTGTAACCCGTTCCTTCCAGGTCAGATTGTACAAGGTCGAGCCAGCCGAGGCCGTCTTTGCTCGCAACCTGTTCACCAAACACAACGCAAGGTCTGCACTGTTCGATGAGATAATGGAAATGTGGCCATAGGTGCCGCTCGTCATTAAACCCAGCGCCTGCGCCTGCCGCGCTGAAAGGCTGGCACGGGCAAGAGCCTGTCCAGACTGGTTTGTCATCCGGCCATCCTGCACGGCGCAGGGCATAACTCCAGACGCCAATTCCGGCAAAGAAGTGGCATTGGGTGTAATTTCGTAGGTCATCAGGTTTCACATCCTCAATTGAACGTTCGTCAACATCACCCGGCGCTATGTGACCGGCTGCAATTAAATTCCTGAGCCACTGGGCGGCGTAGGGATCTATTTCGTTGTAGTAGGCTCCGTACACAGAATTTCCCCTTGTTGTTCATCCGCTTTCTTCAATAACCAGTCTGCCCACTCGCGCCCGTCGTCAATGAGTTCGGATAAACCAATTTCATTCTGTGCGTTATCGATGCTTATCATTATTTTTCTCCGTTGGGGTTATCGAGGTCGATCGCCATTTGTCCTGCGTCTTTAAGCGCACTAATCATTTTCTGGCGCTTCCCTTTGGTCTTTTTGCGTGCGTTCATGATTTGGCTACACACAGAAAGCAGTTCCGTTTCTTTCTTCTCGTCATGTGCCAGCTGGTGGCGTAATTCATCAAAGCGCCCAACCATGTGATCGAGAGAAGGCAAGGAATTAATCCCGATGCCTGAATTTCCCGATTTGAAATCGATAAACGCTTGGTTCACGTCAAGCTGGAAATCTGGTCGAATCCATCCCGCGTAGGAGACCGCTATTAACTCATGGGCATAGGTGCCGGGAGAGGTTCCGCCATTGTTTATATCGACGGTTTTTTGACCAGACTGCAAATATGCCGTCTGATTGCTTTTCAATAACTTAGCCTCCAATTCTGCGATAAGCTCTTTGGCTTGTTTAGTTCTGAGCCATTGATTGGGGACTTTGTTCTCGTTCTCTCCACTGGCCTTATGTAACGTGTTCAGGTTATAACGCCCGAACTCATCGAGGGGGATTTCAACACCGACAACCACCGGTAGTAATTTGCCTGTCATGATTTTTTACCTCGCTTGCCTTTCTTAATCGGTGTTATCTTCACGCCTGCCACTTTCGGTGCGGGTGGCAGGGGAGGGCAGATGCCCTCGTGAATGTAAAGGTTGTGCTTCATGTGGTGGATAATTTGCTGCGTGTAGTCCCTGCCGTCGTCGATGTGGACTATAGTTCTGACCAGCTCGTCTTCAATGTCCACCATCTGGCGGTGCTGCTCAGTCACGGCCTGCCTCCTCACAAATGATTTTGTAAGCGCGGATCATGTGATTTGCTTTGCCGGTGATAACCGTTCTTCTGAAAAGGAAACCGACAGAAGAGGCGCGAACAGGTGTAGCCAGCAGGGCAGCATCAACACAGCGATGATGTTTGCGGCGTTCAGTAATGAAACTGGTAATAATAATTTGTGCCGTGCTGCCTTTGTCCTGATAGTCGATTTTCATTGAAACATTCCCTTAGCTGCCAGCGTGTCACCCATGTCATTGATCATGCTCTGCCATATCTCGCGTCCGTGTCCCGTCAGATAGTCATTGACTACACATTTTTCCAGCAGGTTAATGGCTATGACTTCCCATGCTGGGTAATTCTGCTGTAGTGCTCCCAGTACGTAACTGTCAACCAGTTCACGAATGCCTTTTACACCATCGACAATAGCGACATTAATTTCTGTTTTTCCGACTTGCATCGTGAAGTGATCGCCGCCGTTACGGGCTGTTGCGTCGTGATAGATAGCGGCTGAGTAAGTGTTCGCCAGTGCGTTGAGGCGAAAGTTTTTCGTTATCATGTGAGCCTCCTATCAATGAATGACGGGCATAGTGTTAAACTCGCCAGCCTCTACCGCTTTGATTAAGTCATCGTGCAAGATAGAAAGCCCCTCGCGTCCTTTCTCAGATAGCCAGTTACCTTTCTCTGGCTGCATATTGATAAAATCCATGTACATTCTTACCGCCATATCCGCGCCTTCTTCGCTACCAAGCTGCTCAAAGGCGATCCCCTCAACATGGTTTGCTAACATTAGGCGCTCGGCTGATGGATATACCGTGATTGAAGACACGCCATTAACGTAAATAGCCCCGGTATCAGTGCCCCCTTTGCCGTTATCAACCTCACAAGTGCCGTTTCTGTCTATTTGTTCTTGCACAAATGAGGCAGACACAACCCACCGCCACAACATCAACTGCTGTTCACTGGTCGGCACATAAAAATCCGCTTTCCAGCCATGAAAAATAGTCAGCACTAAATCAAAGCCCAGCAATAAATCATGGTCATATTTACCCGTATCCAACGATTTCAACGCTTCCATATAACCTATGGTTTCACTGTTCGCTGCCTCAGTGAGGACAATGACGCCATACTTTCCGTAATCAAATTCAGTGAGTTGTTTTGCTGCGCCCATGATTACTCCTGCTGGTTTGGTGTGATGTTTGCTCATGATTTCACCTCCGGGGTATAAATGGCTTTGTCGTGGTGGTACTCGCCGTTCCATGATTTCTTCATGGGAAGTTCTCCCTTCATGTACAGGGCGTACAGGCGGTGACAACCTTTCTCTAGTAACACAGCAGTACGGGTGATAAAGGGGTCTTGTCCGTGAGGCTTTATCTCGTTTTCGTCTTCGGTGAGATAACGGTCACGGGCATAAGAAGCGACACGCCAGCGCGGTTTTTTCTCCGGATCTTTCTGTTCGTTGTAAAGCCAGTTCCGCTCCATTGCCCACCACATGATTTTGGCGGTATTGACCCCGTTCAGGCCTTTACAGAAAGCGGGCAGGGTCATGCCTTTGGTGAAGTGTTTTTCCAGACTGTCTACGGTGGCATTCAGGGTTTTGTTTTCCCCCTCAAGGCGTTCAACGTTTTCAGCATAAACAGACAGCATTGAACGTAACTTAGCTGGATTACTTAGCAGTTCAGCTTCCGTTGTGATGCTGTCGCGGCGAGTAAAGTAGAATTCGGTCAGGTCGTCGAAGTAGCCCCATGCCTGATCGGTTTCCAACATTTTGGAGTGATTCGCTGCGCCGCGTTCTGTCCAGAGAATGAGGCGGCTTGTATATTTATTAGCCACCCCGAAATTATCGGGGAGCCTCTTAAAAACCTGTAATTCCTCACCTTCAAGCCAAAAGTAATGTTTGCCCTCAATAAATCGTTGGCGATTTTTTTGGAAATTATCCTGAATATTTTTTGCATCTGCCCCATACCCCGCAGCTAGTTGCTCAGTGGTCACAACACGCTGGCCGCGATATTCAACGATCTGCAATTCTTTGGCGGATACTGGTACTAATTCGTTTTTCTTAGTCATTACCACCCCTCCCGAATAATAATTTTTGCTTGCCGAATACAACGGGAACCGTTTTTAATGCATTCCTGTTCTTGGTTTTTATTTTGAGAGAATGAAAGTGCTTCTCCCCATTTATCAGCAGCGCGGCGAAATAAGCCTCTCAGCTCTAAAAACTGCGCCAATGCTTTTGCCTGTTCATATGCTGTCATGATTCACCGCCTGTTTATTCATGTGCCTTTTTAATGCTGAGGCAATGCGTTGGTTTTCTTTCTGGCTGCTTAATGCCTTGCTACGGCGGTGATGTAATGAATGTCTTTTCTCGTTATGCTCTCGGCGACATTCAGACCATAATTGAGCATTAAGGCTGGTGGCTACCTTTCTGGCTTTTCCCCACTCTATGGCTGCCAGATCGTACTTTTCTTCTTTCTCATTTTGGATGGCGGTATTAGCAAGGTCTGAATAAGTTTTATTTTTCATTTTTTATTTCCGTTTATAGGTTCTGTTTTACAGGCAACAAGTTTTAATATTTCATTCATGAACTCATTGCCTTCTATGGTTAAATTTCCGTGTTGGGTGTAAAAGTTACTGTATGACTCAATAAGCAACTTCTCTTCTCCGGCGGCTACTGCATCTTTTTCAAATAAGTTAATTAAAGCCAGCGTTAATATCTCCTCGTCTAAATCGAGTCTGTAATTAAAGTTATTTACTTCAATAAATTCAGAGTAAGAGCCGTACTTCTTTTTTAATGTATCCAGCTTGGCGTAAATAAGTGCCTTTCGCTTTCTTTCAAGCAAAGTTGATTGTGTCATTTCTTTATTTCCTGTTTTTAGCGTGATCAATTCCCCAGTGATGACACTGTAATTAAATTTGTTTTGTTGTTTTTATTTTAAATTTCTGTATTCGTGTTCTGCGTTTTTTAAATCATTCGAGACTTTTAAAAGTTTCTCTTTTGCTTTTTGATATTCCTTTCTGAGTAGAATAATTTCATTCTCTCGTTTCCTCTCTCGATTAAAATTGGCTTTCAGTTCTTCCAGTACCTGTACGTGTCGTTCTATAAACTCAGGGCGCATGTCACCACGGCATAAGTGAGAGGTTCCGTCTTCTTGTTTAACCAATTTATAGGGAAAGTTGCTTTCCTTGCCTTCCTCGTTAAACTGCTCTTGCGTCCGAACGTAAGCCAGTTTATTCAGTGCGCTTTTTACGCTGAAATAATCCTTTTTGTCACCACGAACGACATAGACTGTACGCAGTTCAATTTTGATATCGTGGTTAGTGGCGATTTCAATGGGTTCAAATGTTTTCATGGAGATTCCTTATTATTTGCCGTCTTCTTTTTAGTTCATCGATAGCATTACAATGATTCTCATGTTCAGCTTCGATAATAAAAGGTAATACAGAAAATAGCCGGGATAATCTATTGAGATCGGTCATTGCATCATCTTGAGAATATTCTTCACTGTTAATGGCTGCGTTCGCTAGATTGGCAATAGACTTCATTCCATTTGTTATTGAATAAATAACCTCTTCGCTTGATGATGATAAAAACTGTAAATCTTTATCGCTCATTTCAGGTATTCGAGCGTTACTAACACGAGTATGTTTGTAGATATTATTCATGAGTATTCTACTCCTCGGATGCGTGCTATTTCTTTACTAATGTTATCTACTGCGATCAATGCAATACTAAGTAATTGTGGGCCACCAAGACTTTTATCCGTATCCATTAATAAAGAAACATATGTTCTTAGATTTTCTATTTCACACGCAACGCCTTCTAATTCACCGAATGCTTGATTATCTGGCATGATATATTCTTTATTTATTTCCCTTAATTGCTGAGCTAGATTACATGCCTGACGATGCACACCGCGACACATTAAATGAGTATCAGGCTCAGCTTCATTTTGGATTGCTGTCATTACAGGAGATATTGATGCTTCAATTTCTTCTGCAATCTCGACGGCGGTTTGTAGTTTATTATTCATATATCACCCTGAAATTTTATTTTTACTCAAAGTTATTATTTAATTCATAATTTATTGAGATTTATATTTTATTAGTTTTTCAGCTCTATTTTTGGTTATATTTGTCATTGTTAATAAATGCCTCATAAGTTCGACTAGCCTGACGGCTTCTTTAGGATATCGATCCTCCATTATGCTACCCAAAACACTAAATTCATCATAAAGATCCTGAGCATATTTAGCTGCTGATTTTGCTGAAAGGCATAAATTCTCTTCTGGTGTTTCTGGAACGTGATTAATTTCTTTAATAATTATTGGTGCGCCCATGTATACCAATCGCCATTGAAGATGCTTGATTTCTTATCCAAACCCGATCATGCTTGCAGCCATGAAAATTCATCTGACACCAGAACAAAAACGCGCCCTCGAATTGATGCACGATACGACTCGTGATA